>NZ_VOYL01000002.1:0-159471 GCF_013420295.1 Acinetobacter sp. YH01018 | reverse complement strand
ATATATTCACTATTATAACCATGAACGAATCAAGGTTAAATTAAAAGGACTGAGTCCTGTAGAGTACAGGAGTCAGTCCTTAAAAGCTGCTTAATCAAACCGTCTAACTTTCTGGGGTCAGATCAAAAGACTGGCTTTTTTATGTTATAAACACCCATCATTTTTGTTTTTAGATTTTTATGCGGATTGCTGCTCTCATTTTCCAATATGCCTGTTTTGCCTTTGCTCTTTTTCTTTGCTATCAAGTCGGTACTTCTCTATACCTGCAAGATTATAAATTGATGGATATCGTCAGCGATATCGGTACTATTTTAATTTGTATCGATTTAGGCGTATTCCTACATTTCAATAAGTCTCTGGCATCGCTAAAAATGAAAAACGCTTCTCAGCAGCCTGCTGTTCGGGTTTCAACGATAGAAAAAATCACGCGTAAGTTGGGTCATTTGGGTATTATTCTGATTATCTGTAGCTGGATTGTGCCAATCATTAATTCATAAAGATCAAATAAAAAACCTCCCAATTGGGAGGTTTTCTTTGAACCATCAAAGATTATTTCGAACCTTTAATCCCGGCTTGAAGTAATAATGCACCCAAACCACCAATTTTATTTTCTTGTGGTTTAGCCGCTTGAGGTTTCTTGCCTTGTGGGCGGTCGCCTTGCGGACGTGTATGCTGTGGACGTTTAGCTTGAGGCTTACGTTCAGCACGTTGTTCATTTTGAGCATTGTCACGACGTGGCTGACGTGGTGCTTTAGCCGGAGCTTCTGAACCTTCAGGACGCATCGACAGATTCACACGGTTACGTTCAGCATCGACAGTGAGCACACGAACTTGCACAATCTGACCCGGTTTCACCACTTTGTGCGGATCAGAGACAAACTCGTTCGCCAGTTCAGAAATATGCACTAAACCGTCTTGATGTACACCTACATCTACAAATGCACCGAAGTTGGTGACATTGGTGATTACGCCTTCCAGCTGCATGCCTTCAGTCAATTGTGACACTTCAGTAATGTCATCACGGAACTTGGCAGTACGGAATTCCGGACGTGGATCACGGCCCGGTTTTTCCAGTTCAGCCAATACATCTTGAATGGTTGGCAAACCAAACTGCTCATCGGCAAATTCTTCGGCATTCACCTGGCGAATGATTTCAGAATTACCAATAATGTCTTTTACCGTAGTGGCTTTTGCTGCAACAATTTTTTCTACCAAGCCATAAGACTCAGGGTGAACGGCAGACGCATCCAATGGTTCAGAGCCATCTTGAATACGCAAGAAACCAGCTGCCTGTTCAAAAGTGCGCTCACCTAAACGAGGTACATTTTTCAAGGCTTGACGGTTGTCAAAACGACCATTTTCTTTACGGTAGTCAAAAATCTGTTGTGCAATCGATTTGTTCAAACCTGCGATATACGACAGGATTGCAGGAGACGCGGTATTTACATCAACACCGACCGAGTTCACACAGTCTTCAACCACAGCTTCCAGCGTTTTTGCCAAACCAGCTTGATTTACGTCGTGCTGGTACTGGCCCACACCAATCGCTTTCGGATCAATCTTCACCAGTTCCGCGAGTGGATCTTGTAAACGACGTGCAATAGATACAGCGCCACGAATTGAAACATCGAGTTCTGGAAGTTCTTGTGAAGCCAGTTCAGATGCCGAATAAACCGATGCGCCTGCTTCACTGACGGAAACCCGGGTCAATTTCAGGTCGCTATTGGCCGCCATCATTTCAGCCACAACAGCTTCAGTTTCACGGCTTGCAGTACCGTTACCAATGGCAATCAGGTCAACATTGAATTCACGGCATAGACGGGCAAGTTCTGCAATTGAACCTGCTTTATCTTCTTTTGGTGCAAACGGATAAATGGTGCTATGCGCAACCACATCGCCGGACTGATTCACCACAGCCAGCTTCACGCCGGTACGAATGCCAGGGTCTACACCTAAGGTACAACGTGCACCGGCAGGAGCAGAAAGCAATAAATGACGCAGGTTTTCAGCAAAGACTCCCATCGCCTCTGCTTCAGCAGCCAAGCGTTTTTCAGTCAATAATGAATGTTCGATTTGTGGACGGACTTTGCCTAACCAGAACAGTTTTGCAGTTTGCTTCAAGTAATCCTGACGGCTTTGCGGTTGCACTGTTTCCAGGTTGTATTCAGTTTCAATGCGAGCAAGTGGGGCATCATCTTCACCATCCACTTTTAAGCCCAGGACATTTTCCTGACGGCCACGCAGCATGGCCAATAAACGATGTGAAGGTACTTTGTTTAAGTTTTCAGAAAAATCGAAGTAATCGCGGAATTTTTTACCGACTTCTTTTTTCTCTTCACTGGCGACCAGACTTTTCAATACAGCTGTTTTGGCAAATGTCGCTTTAAGTTCAGTGGTTAAAGCAATATTTTGTGCCCAGTCATCAATCAGAATGTGCTGGATCGCATCCAACTGGCTTTCCACATCCGGATAATCTTCATGGCTAAAGCCAGCGAGTGCTTCCGCAGGATCAACTTGCTCGCTGAAGATTTTTTCAGCAATTGGCCCGAGGCCCGCTTCTTTGGCTTTAAATGATTTGCTGGTACGTTTTGGACGGTACGGTGCATAAAGTTCTTCTAAAGCATTCTTGGTTTCAGCAGCATTTACACGTGCCAACAAATCGTCTGACAATTTATTTTGTTCTTTCAACGATTCAATTACTTTTTCACGGCGTTCAAATAAATCACGTAAATACGATAAACGGGTGTCGAGTTGGCGTAACTGGATATCGTCCAAGCCTTGGGTTACTTCTTTACGGTAACGTGCGATAAATGGAACGCTTGCACCTTCATCAATCAGCTTGATGGCAGCTTCTACTTGATTTGGACGTACGGCAATTTCTTTTGCCAACTGCTGAACTAAGTCAGTCATCGTGTTTGATCCCACAAGGATAAGTACTAAATGGCATGATTATAAAGACCAAGACTATAAAATCCACAACTGTTTTGATTAAATTTATCAGTGGTCAGTATTGCCAATTCACAGTTTTTTTAGAATTTGCGACAAAATTAGGTGATAAGTAGATTTTAACTCTACATATTCAGCAGGATAAGCGATAATTTAGATGTATATATTTGGTATCTATGTCTTGATTTTATCTGCAATATTTGTTGCTTTAGAGCATAGTAAACAGATACAAATGAATCGTATACTCAAGATCATCCAAACTTTTGTTTACGATGACAATAAAGATAAAGGAGCACATCATGAGTTTAGTGGTACCTGCTGAAAAAACAGATCCAGTACAAAGCGACCCTGATCGCGTCGAGCGCATTCTCGTTGTGGATGATGATGTGCGTTTACGTACGTTGTTACAGCGTTTTCTAGAAGATAAAGGTTTTGTGGTCAAAACTGCTCACGATGCAACGCAAATGGATCGTTTATTGCAGCGCGAACTTTTCTCCCTGATCGTGCTCGATTTTATGCTTCCTGTTGAAGATGGTTTAAGTATTTGTCGCCGTTTACGCCAATCCAATATCGATACGCCGATTATCATGCTGACCGCCCGTGGCAGCGATTCTGACCGTATTGCCGGCTTGGAAGCAGGTGCTGATGATTACCTGCCTAAACCGTTTAACCCAAATGAGCTGCTCGCACGTATCCGTGCTGTATTGCGCCGCCAGGTTCGTGAAGTCCCGGGTGCACCAAGCCAGCAAATGGAAGTCGTGAGCTTCGGCCCTTGGTCACTGGATTTGTCGACCCGCACCCTGACCCGTGAAGGCCAGGTGGTAACGCTGACCACGGGCGAATTTGCAGTACTGAAAGCACTGGTACAACATCCACGTGAACCCTTAACCCGTGACAAGTTGATGAATTTGGCACGTGGCCGTGAATGGGGTGCGATGGAACGTTCGATTGATGTTCAGGTATCACGTTTACGTCGTCTGGTGGAAGAAAACCCTGCCCGTGCGCGTTATATTCAAACGGTTTGGGGCGTAGGCTATGTCTTTGTTCCAGATGGTGCGGAATAAAAATGCTCAACGCGGATAATTCTTCGCAATATTAATTGTCCCTAAAAGCCATTCGCTGCTGTTTGAGCTCGCCCTTTTTTAAAAACTCGCATGCAAATGCGCGAGTTCAGCGAATGGCAAAGTTTTTTGGTTACTTTTTTCAAAAAAAGTAACATAACAAGCTCCTTCCATCGAAAGTACAGGCAGTAAGATTCCACCGCGAATATTATTACTGTTCAATTTAAAAAAATACCTACAGGAAGCTGGCGTGAAACTCGAACCCATCGACCCGCAAAAATTTACGGATTACGAAGCTTATTCAGAAAAGAAGCGAACCCGCTGGGAACGCTTTCTGGATAAGATTAAGCCGCGTTCTGCTGCAATGCGTACCACCGTGCTGGTGTTATTCGTTGTGTTTTTCAGTTTATTTATGTCGTTGTGGTTCTTTTGGCGTACGCTTTACCTTCCTGAAATTCAGCAGCATGCCCGCTATTTAGGGGTCGAGCTGGAAATTCTAAACAATCCTGACTTACGTATTTTTCATAATAATGCCGAAGTGGATGCCGATTTATGGCTCAAAAATCGGGTCGGTATTGAATATATTACCAATCCTGCAGAATATCCCCGTGTAAGAGACAAGGTGATTGCCGAGTTTTTTACCAATCAAATAGAAAAAAAGCTGGCAAAAGAACTGAAAGTTGAAAATGTAACGGTTTATTTCCAGTTTAAACCCAGTCCCAGTATCTGGATTCAGACTCCAGAAATGAACGGAAATTGGGTCCGTGAACCTTTAAAAACCTATGCCAACTATAGTCCCGAACTGATCTATGGCTGGTTAGTTGGTATTCCACTGATTGCTGCTGCCATCATTTTGACTCTAGTTCGCCAGTTGAACCGCCCGCTTCGCCGTTTGCAGGATGCAGCGAACAACTATAGCAAAACCGGCTCAGCACCCTATCTGGAAACCAATCATGGGCCACAAGAGATTCGTGAAGTCAATCAGGCCTTCAATCATATGATTTATACGCTGGAGCAGACTGAACGTGACCGCCGTATTATGCTGGCGGGGATTTCGCACGACTTGCGTACTCCGCTAACCCGTATCCGCTTAAGTGCAGAAATGATGCCCGATGATGACTTTTTGAAAGAAGGCTTCATTTATGATGTCGAAGATATGGATGCCATCCTGAACCAGTTCATCTCCTACATGCGTGATGGCTCTGATGAAGAACTTCAGGACACCGATATTAATATGCTGTTACAGGAACTGGTCATTCAGTTCAAGCCGCTGGACGTGCGTTTTGAAGCTGAGGAAGTTCCAATTATTCAAGCACGTAGCCAGTCTTTAAAGCGCCTGATTGGTAATCTGATTAACAATTCCAAACGCTATGGCGCCGAACCGATCGAGTTATCCGCCAAAGTGGAAAACAATCACCTGCTGATTCGTGTCGCCGACCATGGCGAAGGTATTCCTGAAGACCAAATTGAAGATTTGATGCAACCTTTCGTGCGCGGCAATGAAGCCCGAACCATTCAGGGCAGTGGTTTAGGTTTGGCCATCGTAAAACGTATTGTTGATCTTCATCAAGGACAGCTTACCATTCAAAATCGCCCGCAAGGCGGTTTGGAAGCACTGATTTCTTTACCTCTACTGCATGATGAAGTTGAGGAAAATATCCCGCAAGGCACTTTAGAAAAAATTAAACAAACGATTACGGGACACTTTTAAGCTTTGATCAATTAATCAACAAACAGTTTTGTTTAATGATTAACCCCCTGGTTTTTACACTATTAAAATCAAGGCATTAAAAACCATAAAAATTCGTTATACCCACATTTTTTCAAAAAATTAGACCTTAGCCTAACAGGCATGCACAATTTGTTTTTTGGACGGTACAATCCGTCTAGTTTTGAACAAGAATTGAGCGTAGACCATGTCTTTAGATCGTATTCGTTTAGCGTCACTTCATGACAAAGTCATGAGCGCAGAACAAGCTGCTACTTTTATCCAAGATGGTATGACTGTAGGTATGAGTGGATTTACTCGTGCAGGTGAAGCAAAAGCTGTTCCCCTGGCACTGGTAAAACAAGCTCAAACCAATCCTTTGAAAATTACTTTAATTACAGGCGCAAGTCTTGGTAACGATTTAGATAAACAGTTAACTGAAGCTGGTGTACTTGCTCGCCGTTTACCGTTCCAGGTAGATAATACGTTACGTAAAGCCATTAACAAAGGCGAAGTGATGTTCATCGATCAGCATTTGTCTGAAACTGTTGAACAAATGCGTAACCAGCAACTTAAAAAGCCAGATGTAGCAGTGATTGAAGCTGTTGCCATTACTGAAGATGGCGGCATTATTCCAACCACATCTGTGGGTAACTCTGCTAGCTTTGCTATTTTCGCTGAAAAAGTGATTGTAGAAATCAACACCAACTTAAGCCCTGCTTTTGAAGGTTTACACGACATCTACATCCCAACGTATCGTCCAACACGTCAACCTATTCCTTTGACTAAAGTGGATGAGCGTATTGGTACAACAGCCATCAATATCGATCCTGCAAAAATTGTCGGTATCGTATTCAACAGCGAATACCACGATTCTCCATCTACCGTGACTGCACCGGATGATGAAACTCAAGGCATTGCGAACCACTTGATCGCATTCTTTGAAAAAGAAGTGGCAGAAGGCCGTCTTCCTTCTAATCTTGGTCCATTACAGGCAGGTATCGGTTCGATTGCCAACGCAGTATTGACCGGTTTGAAAGATTCAAACTTCGAAGACTTGATCATGTACTCAGAAGTACTTCAAGACTGTACCTTCGAATTGATTGACGCAGGCAAAATGAAATTTGCTTCAGGTTCTTCAATTACGCTTTCTGCTAAATATGGCGAAAAAGTATTTAACAACCTTGAACAATACAAAGACAAACTTGTGCTTCGTCCACAAGAAATTTCGAACCACCCTGAAATGGTTCGTCGTCTCGGTATTATCGGTATCAACACTGCATTAGAGTTCGATATTTACGGTAACGTAAACTCAACTCACGTATGCGGTACCAAAATGATGAACGGTATTGGTGGTTCTGGTGACTTCGCACGTAATGCCCACTTGGCAATTTTCGTGACTAAGTCTATCGCTAAAGGCGGTGACATTTCTTCTGTGGTGCCATTTGCTTCTCACGTTGACCATGCTGAACACGACGTAGACATTCTGGTAACTGAACAGGGTCTTGCTGACTTACGTGGTTTAGCACCTCGTGAACGTGCGCGTGTGATTATCGACAACTGTGCTCACCCAATGTACCGTGATGCTCTAAACGATTACTTTGATCGTGCATGTGCTAAAGGTGGTCAAACTCCACACATTCTTCGTGAAGCGCTGTCTTGGCATTCAAACTTCGAAGAAACCGGCCATATGCTTGCTGCTCAGACTGAAGAGAAAAGTGCTTAATCGCCTCACTCAATAGTATAAAAAAGCGTACTTCGGTACGCTTTTTTATTTTAAACTGCTGCTTTAGCTGACATCCCCCAGTTGAAACTCAAAATCTATAAACGCTGCTCAACTGCCTGACGGTTTTGCTTTTTAATTTTTTCTATTTCTGCATTTAACTGCAGAATCTGCTTATACAAATCATTAAACTGCTTGAGGGGCTGATCCTGATAAAACATAAAGGTCTTGTTCTTTTTCTCCCATTGATTATTTTTAAGAATCTGGAATAAGGCATCCGCCTTATCTAGAACCTGTAGCTCCAGAGCAAATAGAGCGTGGGTCTGATCACTATCCCGGCTTTCACGCAAGCTATCGGTGAGCTGATGCCTGAGATGCGATTTAATCGATAATTGTTTGGCCCGGGCTAAGGTATTTTGTTCACGCTGTAGGGTTTGTTGCTGATAGCGCTTCGCGAGCAGATGTGCTTGCTGCAACATCTGCTCGGTTTCTACATATTTCTGCTCGCGGTCTTGGTCTAAACGGTCGATATTTAAAAACTGATCCCAGTGAATCGCTTTCAGCTCGCGCAAATACTGATTTCTTGCTTCAGCATTTTGAATCATTTCACTCAACACAAAATCTGCCATCACTTTATAATCGCCCTGCAGACGATTATCTGAAACATTGATCTGGATTGGCTTAGACCAGTCTTGGGCCTGCTGATAAATGAGTTCGGCTTTTTCATACAATACCGTTTGGTAGCTGTGCAGTTGGCTGAGTTCCTTTTGCTGGACCGAATATTGATACAACATCCAGCCAAATACGCTGCATGTTGCCAATGCCAAGATGAGAAAAATTCTGGGCATACCAGACTCCCCTATACCGCCTTTTTCACATCATAACTTGATTCAGCCTTAAATCGTTCATTTATCAAACAATAAGGACACAAAGTATGCAGGACAGCAAATGAGTTAAAATCAAGTCCATATGTCTTGTTTAAGAAAATGGCTCATTGAAGATTAAACCGCATAGCTAAAAAAGCCCGATGAAAAGGGCTTTTATCGCAACTTTTGAAAGCCTCAGGTTAGAACTTATAACCATAAGCCAAGCCTAAAATGTTCTGACTCATTGTCAAATTCGCTTCACCACCACCAAAGTTTGCAGGAATGGACTCACTGCCCTTTACTTCTTTTTCTAAAGCATGGGTATATGCAATGCTGAGCTCTTGATGAGCATCTACATTCCAGGTTGCACCTACGCTCAAATGATCTTGCACGACCCCGGGTGCCAAGATATTCAAGAAGGTTTGATCCGCCGAAATGGGCTGGTCGTTATGACTATACCCGGCACGTAAAGTTAATTTTGGATGAGCCTGATAGCTTGCTGCAACTTTATACACGTTAATGTCATTCCAGCCAAAGCCTGGACCTTGATCCGACCCAAAGGCATGCCCCTGGAATAGCGGATTAATCGCATGTCCAACCGAACCGACATCTGAATAGTTAATACGTTCCACATCGGCAGCCACGTTCAACTTTGCTGTCAGCTGATAGGCTGCACCAATACCGTAACTTTCAGGTACATCAAAATCACCTTGTTGTGCAAATAAGCCACTGTATTGATCAAAACGGTCTGCATCAATTTTAGAACTATAATTTGCACCTAGAGTTAAACGCTCATCAAAGAACTTCCCAGCCCAACCGAAACGTACGCCAACGCCTGTAGCGGAGTCTTTACCCTTATTACTGAGCTTATTGCCATCGACAGAAAGACCCGCAAAACCGCTAATACCTTTGGCTTCAAAACGTTGATACAAGATATTGGTCGCAACCCCAATCGATTGATTTTTCGCATATTGCCAAGAGACAGCAGGAGAAATAAACACCTGTGACAAATCCACACCCGCACTGCCTTGATTTCCAAATGCAGCAAATGGATTTTGCTTATAGCCGGTATTCATACCGCCATTGCCATAAATAGCGATCCCCAAATTAACTTGATTATTCACTTGATGGTTATAAGCAAGTTCAGGAAGCACAAAATACTTTCGACCATTGCCATCATAATGACCATTGGCACCAGGTACAGCATTCCCCACTATTTCTGCTGAGCGATCAGGAGCAAAAAGTGTAGCGCCAATATCGATTCTTGAGCCAATCCAGCTCAACCCTGCCGGGTTATTTGCAATGGTCAATGCATCTTGAAAATGTGCAACAGAGGCTCCAGCATTCCCTTGAGCCTTAATACCATAACCATGCATAAAATATCCAGTTGTTGCAAATGCAGGAGTACTGATCAATGGCAATAAAGCAGCTAAAAAACGGGGAGAAGTGTGAATATTCATGCTAACAATTGATTAAATAATAATATATTTTTTAATAATATTATTTGTTGTAAGGCTTGTAATCTAATTAAAATGGAATTGCTTATTCGATTTTTTCATAAGACCCCCGCTTCTTTAAGTTTCAATCTATCCTTAAACCTATATATTTTATACCATTTGATAAATTCCTGATTTTTCATTTTTAGATGCTTTAAATTTTGATCCGAATCCCCATCAATAGAAGCAAGAAAAGATAAGAGAACTCTCATGCGCGTAGATATCTGGTCAGATGTAGTTTGCCCATTTTGTTATATTGGTAAAAAACGTCTGGAAGCTGCTGCTGAACAGGCAGGTTTAGAACTTGAAGTTCATTGGCATAGTTATGAACTTGACCCGGAAGCACCTGTTCGCCAGGAAGTATCCAACTCTGAACGTCTGGCGCAAAAATACGGCCGTACTCTGACTGAAGTTGAAGAAATGCAGCGCAATATTGCCGCAATGGCTGCAGAAGAAGGTATTCAGTTCAATTGGGAAAATGCCAATTCAGGCAACACCTTCAATGCTCACCGTATTATTCATTTGGCACAAAGCAAAGGCTTGGGTTCCGAAGCCAAAGAAGCCTTTTTCTATAGTTATATGACCCAAGGTTTAGCCATTGGTGAACGTGAAACCCTGGAAGATGTTGCAGCCCGTATTGGCTTAAATCCGGTTGAAGTAGATGATGTGCTCAATTCAGACGAATTTGCAGATTTTGTCAAATTTGATGAAGAAGTAGCACGTGATCAGCTCAAAGTGACCGGGGTACCCTTCTTTGTCTTTGATCAACGGATCGCACTCGCGGGTGCACAGCCACGTGAAGTATTTTTACAGGTGATGAAAAAAGCTCTTGAAGCACCTCAACAAGACAACATAGTTGCTGAAGATAGCGCAATCTGTAAAGAAGATCAGTGTGATGTTCCGGAAAAATAAGCTGAAGTCTTAACTACAGCAAGTCAATAAAAAAATCCCCAGTCCTTGGGGATTTTTTATTTTAAGATTCATTGATCTATTCAATTCAGTCAACCAAGAAGCTAATTTTTAAATTCACCCGATATTCTGTAATTTTATTATCCTTAATCACCACTTTTTGTTCATTTATCCATGCACCCTGCACATTTTTCACTGTTTCGGTCACTTTATCTATGCCACTTTGAATAGCATCTTCAAAACTTTTATTACTGCTTGAATTCACTTCAACCACTTTTGCGATAGCCATTGTTTTTACCTCAGGTTTTATTATTTTGAGTCCAGATCATAGGACATTTTCTAAATAAAAAAGTGAGTTTTAACATTACAGCGCAAAAACTTACAGCCGGGTCACAATACCCTTATTTGCTTTGAACCTCTTACAAAAGACAACTTATCTATACAAGGTTTGGACACAATTAAAAGCGCAATTCGCTAGGCTAATATGCGGAATATCTGAGTTCCTAATCATGAAATTTATAGAGGTAAATATGAACACTGAAATACAAGATCCGATGATTGATACCAGTCCAGAACAAAGTACATCAGCAAAATCTCCTTTTTCACCCACGCTCAAAGGCGTACTGATTGGTGCAGTGGCTGGTAGTGTATTACCCGTTTTCGGTACGTTTAGTGGTGCCATTATTGGAGGTGTGGCGGGAAAGGTTTACGAAAAAAAATACCAAAATAAATGCCATGCAAAATAATTTTTATATATTTTCAAAGCAGTTAAGACAGATTGTTAACAGACAGTCTTTCTTAGAGCAAAAACTCTAAATATATGATTTATATAATATTTTAAACTCACCGTTCATCTTTTTTCGCTCTCACCTCCTTACTTTATTCAATCACTTCTTGATATCATTCACATGAAATTTATTTTTATTTCTCTCCTTGCCTGCTTCATTTTTGAATGAACCAGACATCCTTTCACTAAAGGAAAATGATGATGAACCTGATTAAATCTCTTATCGCTGTTGCTATTGTGGCTTGCTCTGCTAACCTTTCTGCTCAAATTGTTTATACTCCTGATTTTCCTGTCAACAAAGCAACTGAAACAGTGAATGCTGAACAAAAAGCACCAGTTGCTAAAGCTGAGACACAGAGTGTGACTGCATCTAAAACAGCTGCCTAATCTAAAAATCCATAAAAAAACCAGACAAAACAAATGTGGTCTGGTTTTTTTATCAGCATAAATTGGCATTTTGTTCACCAGCTTATGTTCGATCAGAACATCGTTTTAATCTGTCATTTCATCACTTTCTTTTTATCCATTTCTTTGCAAAATAACAGGACAGCTAAAGCCTGATCAGCAGATTTCTGCTCTCTCCTGCCAAAAAATTGCTTATTTTTTATTTAAAATTTACATTTTTTGCAAATTATGTCTATAAATACTCAAAAACTGACATTTTTTTTCATGCTTTTTTTTACTAAATACATATAATCAAAACAATTAAATAAATAATTCACTCAAGAAGAAGTGTGTATATGCAAGAACTTCAAGCACTGATTCAAGGCAAGATTCCTCCGCAAACGATCAACACCGATCAGTTGATCATGCTTGCTGAGCATTACTCCCAGCCCACGTCTGCAGAATATAAGTTACTTGAACTCGCGATTAATATCGTATTGGCAAGTTATCTAGAAAAAGCGCAAAAGCATCTCTAGAGGTGAGATCAGCACATGAATGTCTTAGAAAAAGCCAAGCTGATTCAAGAATTAAATCAACTCATCGATGGCTTGCAACAACGTTCCTTATCTTTCTTTGAAATTGCTCGCTCAAAAGCCCGGATAAAAGACATTTTTGCTTTATGTGATGAACCGATTTTTAAAAAACAGATTTTACAATTTAAATCCCATAGCCAGCCCGAAAAAGCAGCTACAGATTTCGCCGCTCAAACCCTGTTTCAGCTCTCTTTTCGTGGCGTATTTCAGCAAGGTAAAGCGCTAGAGCAAGCCCTTTATCAACATCCAGATTTTGGCTGGGCTATTTTGCATGATCCTCAACTCGGTTGGAAAATCTGGTTAATTCCGGCAGCAAATCGTACAGCCCTAATCAGCGAATGGGAAAATCTGGATGATGCCTATCACTGGATGCTGCAACAACAACAGAACTATGGTTGCCTAAAAACAGACTACGAACTCAAACAGATTCAAAATTTGATTGTATCAAAGCTAACGAGTGTTTTAACTGAGACTGAGACTGAGACTGAGACCAATCTAACTGTAGCTGCTGATGAGCTTCAAACCATTGCTGAACATGAACAATCCAATTTAATGGATTTATCCATAACTGAGCTGTATTCAGATCAAGAGCCGATAGCCACTGAAACATTTGCGCAGCAAAGCCAGCAGCCTGCCGAGATTCAGCAACCGTCTTCAGCTGTAGAACCTGATCTGCCGATGGCGGCTTCTACGCTCGCCCACACCGATATAGAGAATACGGCGGCTCCGTCATCTATCATCAAAGATGTTGCAGAAACCCTGGAACTCAATCAATATGTCGCCCGTATTCATTCGCTATCTGGCGAAGAAGCCTCATTACAGCAGCTATATCGTTTAGACATTCCCAGCCTGCCAGAAATTGCCCCGTATCTAGATTTACTGTTACATGGTGCAGACCTGGAAAAATGGCAGCATTACCCAATTTATCTGGCAGAGCAAATCAATCAGCAAGGTTGTTTTGTTCGATATTTGGCATTACTGGGTGCAGAAAACCAGACGCAGGCCATGCAGTTCATGCCATTATTCAATAATGCTGAGCAATATGCCCTGGCTGCAATCAAGACAATTCCCTGGATAGACCTGGCCGATCATTTTAACTCTATTGAATCCCTGTTTGATGTCTATACGCATAAAGCCATTTGCATCTGGCATGATGAAAACTATATGCCCTTTATTCCTGCACAACTGATTCAAACCCAAAAAATTATTCAGCTGGATGAAAGTGCCGCCGATATTAAAACACCGCTACTTTTACTCAAAGAACGGCAAAAAATACGGCTTATTCATGGGCACAAACGTTTAGCCCTGTCACAGAATGAATCGGCCTATCCTTATTTTTTATTGGAACGCCATCATGGCATTAGCTGGCAAATGATTCAGATGATTACTGCTCAATTCAGCTCCCCGATTAATTGCCGGGAATTATATAAAGAGATTCAAAAGCATATTTCAAATTAAGTTTTTATTTTTTGTAGCAAGAGCTTGCTTTTTAGTGTGATTTTTTACAAGACTAGTCATCATCAGACAATATAAGAGCAAGGATATGCGGAAAAAAAAATTATCTCTATTAAGCCCCCTCTTATGTGTGTTGATCTCTGGACTCATGTCTACTGTCAGCTGGTCAAGCTCAGCTGAAACCGGGGTTGATCAACAAAAGCTTAACGCAACAGAAACAGATTTTAATTTGCTCAGTCAGATTCCAAGCCTGATTGATGCGATGCCGACAGTTTTACCGCAACAGTCGGATGCAGTGATTGTCCCTCCGATCCAGGCCACTGAAAAACAAAGCTGGCTAGACCGTAAACAACATGAAATCCGCAACTGGACAGACCGTAGCTCCCATAAAATAGATAACTGGTTTGGGCAACCCGATCCAAATGATCCAGCTTCAGCAACCCTACGCCTGATTATCGATAACAGCTGGAATAAACATGATGGTTATGAAGTTAGCCCACGTCTGCGCGGAAAAATTAAACTTCCAACATTGGAACGTAAAATCAGTTTGGTATTCGGTGATGACTCTTTAGATAACGAACTGAACAATAATGTTGCCATTACCGATGAAAATCCAGGTAGCACCAGTAGTAAAGCTTTAGACCGTGAACGAACGCAAGAAAGTAACAGTTCCTTGGCCCTGCGTTGGTCGGATTTTTCCAAACGGCTGCCTTTTGAAACCGATCTGGATTTGGGGATTCGTTCAGGGGATGATATTTATGTACGACTTAAAGCGTCCAGAGACTGGCAACTGGAAAATGATTTCAGATTTCATGCCGAACAAATTTACCGCTATGGCATAGATAGTGAAAACTACTTGCGAACCAATCTGGAACTTACCCATGCACGGCCGAATCAGCCGTTTTTATCCAATCAGCTCAGCCTGACCTATGCAGACAAGCAAGATGACGATGTAAGCTGGGATAATTATTTATTCAGACAACATCAATTTTTCCAGAATAACCGTTTTGCTTATGGCTTATATACCGGCGGTTTTTATAATAATAACGACCTTCGCCTGAACAGTTGGGGACCCTATATTTCATGGCGGCAACCTTTTGTACGTGAATGGTTTTTTCTACAGGGCGATTTAAACTATCTCAATGACCATCGTGAAGATCGCAGCCATTTCCTCGGTGTATTGGTGCGTATGGAAGCATTGTTCTAATGTTGGGCAATATAACAAGTTGAGCCATCCATACGCCTATTTTTCTGCAATAAAAAAACCTCCCGAGGGAGGTTTTTTACCTAACGCGAAAAAAGGACTTATTTCAGCAATAAACTGTTAATACGTTTTACATAGGCTGCAGGGTCATCAGGCAAACCGCCTTCTGCAATCACTGCCTGGTCAAAAATCACATTGGCCAGGTCATCAAACTGGTTCGATCCTTCCAGCTTTTTCACCAGCGGATGTTCTGGGTTAATTTCCAGGATCGGTTTTGATTCAGGAACCGCCTGACCAGCCTGTTTCAGCATGCGAATCAACTGTGGAGACAGCTCACCCTCGCCTGTTACCAGACATGCAGGTGAATCGACCAGACGGGTCGTCACACGCACTTGTTGGGCTTTTGCTTTGAGAGAATCGGAGAGCTTGTCCACCACAGGCTTAAACTGTTCAGCTGCTGCTTCCAGTGCTTTCTTCTCTTCAGCATCCTGCAAATCACCCAAGTCTACTGCACCCTTGGACACATTTTGCATTGGTGTTCCGTCGAATTCATGAATGAACTCCATCGCCCACTCATCCACACGATCCGCCATTAACAGCACTTCAATGCCTTTTTTCTTGAACAGCTCCAGTTGTGGTGAATTCTTCGCAGCACTGAGGCTTTCCGCAGTCACGTAATAAATGGCTTTCTGCCCTTCTTTCATGCGTGCTTTGTAATCTGCCAATGAAGTTGAAATTTCATCATTGCTGGAAGTCGAGAAACGTAATAATTTTAAGATGCGTTCACGGTTACCAAAGTCTTCACCCAGACCTTCTTTAATTACCGAACCAAATTCAGCATAGAACGTTTTGAATTTCTCCTGGTCTTTTTCATCTTCAGATTTCGCCAGAGTATCCAGCATGGTCAGCACACGGCGTGCATTCCCTTCGCGAATGGTTTTCACGTCACGGCTTTCTTGTAGCAATTCACGGCTCACGTTTAACGGCAAATCGGCACTGTCTACCACCCCCTGTACAAAACGCAAGTAGTTTGGAATCAGGTTATCCGCTTCATCCATAATAAATATGCGTTTGACATACAGTTTAATGCCAGCTTTGGCTTCACGGGTAAAGAGATTGCTGGCAGCCTTGCTTGGAATATAAAGCAATTGTGTGTATTCCGTGCTGCCTTCTACACGGTTATGGGCCCAGGCCAAAGGTGCATCAAAGTCATGACTGAGATTCTTGTAGAATTCGGTATATTGCTCGTCAGTGATCTCGTTTTTATTGCGGGTCCAAAGTGCGCTAGCAGAGTTAATCGCTTCCCATTCATCTGTTTTTACCATCTGACCTGGCTTAGCTTCTTCCCCCTCAGCCGCTTCTTCTTGCTGCCAGATTTCTTTTTGCATTTCAATTGGCAGGCTAATATGGTCAGAATATTTATTGATGATTTGCTTAACTTTATAAGATTCTAAATACTCCAGTGCATTGTCACGCAAATGCAAAATAATGTCTGTTCCACGTGAAGCCTTGTTAATCTGTTCAACTTCAAAATCACCTGTGCCAGTGCTAATCCAGCGTACACCGTCAGCGACATCAGCAGCGGCATGGCGCGATTCCACGGTAATCTTTTCAGCCACAATAAAGCCTGAATAGAAACCGACACCAAACTGGCCAATCAACTGCGCATCCGCTTTTTGATCTCCTGACAATTTAGACATGAAGTCCTTGGTGCCTGATTTGGCAATGGTGCCCAGATTATCAATCGCTTCCTGTTGAGTCAGACCAATACCGTTGTCGGAAATAGTGAGGGTTTTATTTTCTTTATCCAGACTGACACGTACATGCAAGTCAGGGTCATTTTCATAATATTCAGGATGGTTAATCCCTTCAAAACGCAACTTGTCACAGGCATCTGAAGCGTTCGAGATCAGTTCTCGCAGAAAAATTTCAGGGTTTGAATAGAGAGAATGCGTCACCAAATGCAATAGCTGCGCTACTTCCGCCTGGAAACTATGTTTTTGTGCGCTTTGTTCGCTCATAAATCACTCCTTAAATTCATTACATGGTTTTTATTGGATGCTTAATGAATGGAGTAAGTTAAAGAATTTTCAATAGGGTCAAATAAATTTTTCTTAAAAAGGCCCTTGTTGATACACACGCTCCATATACAAATTCAGCTTTTGCTGGCGCATTTTATACACTTCAGTTAAACAGCGGCTTGAATTGCCACATTGGTCACGCAACTGTAACCATTTGACCTGCTCATCCTGAATGACACCACGTGTTCCCATCGGTACCAGACGCTTAATAATATTGTAGGTGGTGGCCATTTTGACATCGGCATCATTAATGGCACGGTGCTCGCAAATGGCATGTTCAGTTGACGTTTCTGCTTTGTCACAATTAAAACTGGCTGCATAAACCGATCCACTTAAAAGACTAAAAAAGACCACTTTGCATACAATGAATAATTTCATGATTTTTCCTGCTTTTTTAGCTTATTGTAGACTCTCAACTTAAACGCATTTTTAATGATGAAACAGGATAAAAGTGCTCAATTTCTGTACTTTATTGTGACTGAATGATGAAATAAAAATCCCCATCAGAGATGGGGATTTTGGCGCTGATTTATTGTTTTTATTTTATATCTATTTTTATTTTAGAATTTGTAGCTATAACCGATTGTGTAAACCCAAGGGTTAACTTCAAGGTCACCTAAACTTACTTTAGTGCCATCTGGTGTTTTTGCAGTTAATTCAGTTTTCACATCCGCATAACGTACATCAGCAAAAACACCCCAGTTTTTCGCATCAGCTGGTTGATAATTAAAACCGACCTGACCAGCAACACCGTATGCTACATCAGCATCTAAACTTTCTGCACCAGTTACATTTTTAGTAGTCTGAGATAATTGCTCATCCCAAGGAATAACCACAGTTGCGCCTACACCAATGTAAGGTGTGAAACGAGTAGAGTTCTTAAAATTATATTTTGCTGTAATGGTTGGTGGTAAATGCTTGAATGAAGCAGCATCTTCAATTGGACCAACGTTTACATCATGTTCAAAAGGCAATGCAAGCAATAACTCTACTGAAATTGGTGAATTATTAAAGAAATATTCAACAGATGGAGTGAAGTTAACTTCATTACTTACTTGTGCTTTTAATGCTGCTGAACCACCAGTAGCTAAAGGCACATTTAAAGTACCATTATCATCATTTTGTGGAGCTAATGCTGAAGCACCAACTTTAACCTGCCAGTTACCTGCCATTGCAGAAGCAGACATCCCCATTAACGCGATAAGAGCAACTTGTTTTAACATTTTAAATCACCTCTAGAAGGATAATTACTACAAAATTTAAACATTAATTAATAATAAACATGCCTATTATTAATATGCAATAGCCATTAATTATTTTAAATTTATTTATTTTTAAACTATTGAAAATATTAGTTATTTATTTTAATCAGATCAACATAGTTGGTTTTTAATACCAACCATGTTAATCAGATTAATGATTATATTCCAAGTATATTGCTTGGTTTTATTATATTAATTATTTAATAACATTTATTTTAAATACATGTTTTAAAATAAGCAATAAAATGAATTAAAAATTCATTAAAGTACCATTGCAGCAATCCAGCCAAATACCAATAATGGAATATTAAAATGGATAAATGTTGGAACAACCGTATCCCAAATATGATCATGCTGACCATCTACACCCAGACCTGCAGTTGGACCTAAAGTTGAGTCTGAAGCTGGAGAGCCGGCATCACCCAATGCTGCTGCGGTACCAATCAAGGCCACAGTAGCCAATGGAGAAAAGCCAAATTGTATGCACAGCGGTACATAAATCACTGCCAATACCGGTACACTGGAGAATGATGAACCAATCCCGATGGTTACGAACAAACCAATAAACAGCATCAGGAATGCAGCCAAGGCTTTGTTGTCACCAATCAGATGCACTACCCCATTCACCAGACTATTGATGTCACCAGTATGCGTCATCACCGAAGCAAAACCAGCCGCAGAAATCATAATGAAGCCGACCAATGCCATCATGCGCATGCCTTGAACGAAGACATCATCGGCCTCTTGCCATTTGAAGATACCCGCAGCAGACAGTACCGCAAAACCGACCAGTCCACCCAAGATCATCGAGCCTGAATACAGCTGGGCAACCAAAGTCAAGGAAATCGCGAGTAGTGCCATAAAGATGGTTTTTTTCGCGATGACTGGCGCTTGTTCTGCTTCATGTTTGAGTTCTTCGGCATCCGCTTGCAGACTCACTTCGCCCGCACGAATTGGCTTGTCCAGATCGATGGTGGTCACACGAGCAACCGCACGATCAATATAATGACGTGGTTTGCGATAGCTGAAAAATACAGCAGTCAACGTACCGATCAGCATGCCAATGACCGGAATAGCCATCCCCATCGGCATCATCCAGCGCTCTACATGCAAGCCATAGGCTGCACCAATTTTATTGATGTTGCCCATCAAAATTTGTTCAAGGAAAATGGAACCAAAACCGACTGGCAGGAAAATGTAGGTTCCGACCAACCCCATGGTCAGTACACATGCTGCCGCACGACGGTCTAAATTCATGTGATTCATAACCTTAAGTAAAGGAGGAACCAAGACCGGAATAAAGGCGATATGCACAGGAATCAGGTTTTGAGAAAAAATGGCTGCAACCAGTAAAATGCTTAACAGTAAATATTTTACTTTTCTGGTTTTTTGATGCGTGGCTTCCGCACCCAGCAAACCAATTAATTTATGGGCCAAAAGATCAGGCAAGCCTGATTTTGACAAGGCCAAAGCAAAAGCACCCAATACCGCATAAGCCAGGGCAACTTCTGCCCCATCACCCAGACCCGCATTAAATGCAGTTACAGTATCCGACAAACTTAGACCTGCAACCAAGCCACCAATAATCGCTGAAATGACCAAAGTCAAGACAACAGAAACTCGTGCCAGTGAGAGTATAAACATCACGGCAATCGCAATTACTACTGCATTCATGAAAATTTTAAGGAAGATAAAAAGCCGTTATTTTAACAGATGCACCCTTTTGAAACTGTAAATAAATCGGCTCAGTCAAAAAACAACAAGAAATTGATTTTAATTAAAATTTATATCAAAAAGAATTGTTCAATTATTTTTTAGCGCAAATTTTTTGATATATTCTGCGACCAACTCTGCTTGGCTCAATATTGCCCAATGGTTAGCATCTATTTCTACATGCTGAAAATTTTCTGCCCATTTCGGCATTTCATCAATCAGTTCCGGACTGACAAAATTGTCTCTTTTCAGCACAATCGCCTGCACCGGACAAACAGCAAAACGCTGACGTGGTTGGGTTAAACGTGGGATGAAGTTGGCACGATACAGTCCAATACCATGTTTTCCATCTGCAGCAATATGGCTGTTTAAAGGTAAATCTTTTTGCTGCTCTAACTGTTGCAAAACTTTGTCCCATTTTTCAGGCGTAAATAAAGTCCAGATGACTGGCGCCAACAAGGGCAATTGAAACACCGCGATATACCAGGATTTAGTCAGCTGTTTAAAAAACCTGGGCTTATTTTGTTTAAATTGCTGACGCATCCAGAAAGCGGTATGATCCAGACAGGGCCCGGAAATAGTACTATAAGATAAAATTCGCCCCCGAAACTTCGGCTCAGTCACCGATTCCCAAGACTGGATTGAACCCCAGTCATGTGCTGCCAAGTGAAAAGGATGGTCTTCCAATACGGTATTGACCACACTTTCCAGATCTAAAGATAACTGTTCCAGCCGATAGTCACGAATCCGTTTCGGAATGGAGGATTTCCCTGCACCGCGTACATCATAGCTCAACACATAAAAATCTTGAATCAGCTGCTGAATGACCAGCTCCCAAACTTCCTGATTATCCGGATAGCCATGAACCAGGACTAAAGCAGGGTTTGCCTCATTGCCCCATGTTTTCACATAAAGCCGCTGCTGATCTGAAGTAGTCACCCATTGTGTTTGTGCTTGCATATATTTTTATCCTATTCTTTTATTGCCTATTTATTGCAGAATCTGGGCAATCCGATCAATGCCAGCCTGATCATTGTGTTTTAGTATGTTCTGAAGCCGAAAAATAATAATTGACCCAAATGAGCCTTTTCAAAAAACTACAGACAATTCCTGCTATCTCTAAATTTTTATTAAATCGCTATGCACCTTACCGCGGTGCAGGGATTGAAATCGATAAGGTGGATCTGGCGAATTACCATATTCGCATCAAAATGCCTTTAACCCGTAAAAATCAAAATGTTGTCGGTGTACATTTTGGCGGCAGTTTATATGCAATGGTCGATCCTTTATATATGCTGATTTTGATGCATCATTTGGGTTCAAAATACATTGTGTGGGATAAATCTGCATCCATACAATTTCTCTCACCTGGTCGTGGTACGGTGTATGCCGATATTCGTCTCGATCCAACAGAAATTGACCAGATTAAGCGACTTGCTGAAAATCACGCCCCGGTATACCGAAACTATCATGTAAATATTTTTGATGAATCGGGCGTACGGATTGCCGAGGTAGAAAAAACCATCTATATCCGCCGAAAAAAACCAAAGGCCAGCCATAATTGACAAAAAAGCGCCTAATTAACAAGCGCTTTTTATCAAATTTTTTAAACTTCATTAACGTTTTTTCTCTTCAATGGCTGCACCTGCTCCACCACCAATGGCACCACCAATGGCAGCTCCGGCATTACCCCCAAAGATACTTTTACCCACCGCAGAACCAATAGCACCACCGACACCACTATAGGTCGCATTACGGTTAGAACCACCCTGGGTTTTACTGCCTACTGCTGCACCGGCACCACCACCGACAGCTGCACCGATACCGCCACCAACCTGATTCCCTACACCACCACCAACCGCACCACCAAGTGCAGCTGCGCCAATACGTTGCTCTCTTGGAGACATAGAATCACACCCTGCCAGCATAAAAGTCGACAGGGTTGCCATTGCCATCACGCTCATTAACTTTTTCATGAGATATGTCCTTTTGGCTATTTGTTACAGCATACGTCATGAGTGTGAAGTTAATATCCGCGTAATGTTACTTTTCCAAGTTTTAATGTTGAATGTTGTAATTTAATTTTAATTAAAATACCAAAAAATCGATTCGGCATGTGGAAGATCGATTGTTCGAAATCAGAAATCAGAAATCAGAAATCAGAAATCAGAAATCAGAAATCAGAAATCAGAAATCAGAAATCAGAAATCAGAAATCAGAAATCAGAAATCAGAAATCAGAAATCAGAAATCAGAAATCAGTTAAGTTAAAGTATTCCCATCGATACATAACTTTATAAGAAAAATTTTAAATAACACAGCGGCTTTATTTAATATTATTTAAATGGGAAGGATCACGAGAATGAAAAAACGCCTTTGCTTGATATTTACATTGTTCTGTTACAATTCATCGGCCTATCCGGATTCTTCTGATACAAGCTTAATGAATAAAACCAAAGTCCTGAAAAATATTGCTTATGGGCCTCATGCTCAACAGGTCATGGATATCTATTTCCCCACCAAAGCTTTCCCAGATAAAACGCTGACACCGTTAATTGTGATGGTACATGGAGGAGCCTGGACCACTGGAGATAAAAATAATGCGGCTGTAGTCAAAAACAAAGTGGCATATTGGACCAAACAAAACTGGGTATTTATTTCCCTCAATTATCGATTGGTTCCTGAGGTCAGCGTACAACAACAAACCCAAGATATTGCAGAAGCACTTATTTATATCCAGAAACAGGCTGCAAATTGGCATGCTGATCCTAAACGTTTGGTTCTGATGGGACATTCAGCAGGTGCACACTTAGTCAGCCTACTCACTACACGCCCCCTCTGGCTGACATCGCAGCCTCAGCCCTGGCGTGCTACAGTGGCTTTAGACAGTGCTGCCTATAATGTCGAAATTATTATGCAAACTCGACATGCACGGTTTTATGATCAAGCCTTTGGTAATCAGCCATCAAACTGGAAAGCACTTTCTCCTATATCTCAAGTACACCAAACTTTACCGGCATTTCTCGCTGTTTGTTCCACAATTCGGCCAGACCAACCCTGTATACAGGCACAGCAATTTATTCAGCAAGCACAAAAATCAGGAACCAAAACCCAGCTATTGCCTATTCCACTTTCACACAGAGAAATCAACCAGTCACTTGGGCAAAATAATACATATACCCAAGCGGTGAATTTATTTATACAAAGCCATTCCGCTACGGAGAAATGAGCTTATTTCAATCTTATTTAACCTAAAAATGATTTGAGCATACAAGATCTTATTTTTAAAAAACTTATTCCCTCTCTAAAATCCCCAATATGCTCTCAAAAACAGAGGCATAAAAAAAGACGCCCGAAGGCGTCTTTTTTGAGTCATTTAACGTCGAATTAGAATTCTTGGTTAAATGCTTGGCTTAATGCTTGGTCTACATCAGAGAAGTCATTAACCAGCGCATGTTCTGCAGCTTCTGCTTCTTGACGACGACGTTCCAAGTGGTACGCAAGACCAGTACCCGCTGGAATCAAGCGACCCACAACAACGTTTTCTTTCAAGCCACGTAGGTCATCTTCTTTACCTGTTACAGCCGCTTCAGTTAACACGCGTGTTGTTTCCTGGAACGATGCAGCAGAGATGAACGAGTCAGTAGAAAGCGATGCTTTGGTAATACCCATCAATTGACGTTCAAACTTCGCCGGGAACTTGTTCTGTGCAAGAACAGCTTGGTTCTCACTCATAACACGGATGTAATCCACTTGTTCGCCTTTGATGAAGCTTGTATCGCCACCGTCAGTAATGTCGACTTTACGCAACATTTGACGCACGATCACTTCGATGTGTTTATCGTTGATTTTTACACCTTGCAGACGGTATACGTCCTGAACTTCGTTCACGATGTAGTTGGTCAATGCCACTTCGCCTTTCAAGCGCAAGATGTCGTGTGGATTTTGCGGACCATCAGAAATGGTTTCACCACGGTTCACATGCTCGCCTTCGAACACGTTAATCGTACGCCACTTCGGAATAAGCTCTTCGTAAATCTCAGAGCCATCATCCGGAGTAATCACAAGACGGTTCTTGCCTTTAGTCTCTTTACCGAAGCTTACAACACCAGAAATTTCAGCAAGAATTGCATGCTCTTTCGGTTTACGTGCTTCGAACAAGTCAGCTACGCGTGGAAGACCACCGGTAATATCACGGGTACGTGAAGTTTCTTGTGGTACACGACCAATAACGTCACCGACACCAATCGTTTCGCCATCACGGACAGAAAGAATGGTATTTTGTGGCAAGAAGTAGAACTGTTCGCCACCATCAATGGTATCCAATACAACCGCTGGACGCAAATCTTTACCTGACGCAGGACGTGAAGTCACTGGCAAGATTTCGATTGTAGTCATACCTGTTGCATCATCAGTTTTCGATGTCACAGTTACGCCATCAGCAATTTGGCTGAAACGTACTTTACCGGCAACTTCTGTAACCAATGGATGTGTATGTGGATCCCAAGTCGCTACGATACCGCCTGCTTCTACAGCTTCACCATCTTTCAACAAGATAGATGCACCGTAAGGAAGTTTATAGCGTTCGCGTTCACGACCTAAATCATCCGCAATACCGATCTCACCTGAACGTGAAGTCGATACCAAATGACCTTTGGCATGTTGTACTGTTTTCACGTTGTGGAAACGTACTGTACCTTTGTTACGAACTTGTACGCTGTTTGCAGCAGAAGTTCGGCTCGCAGCACCACCGACGTGGAACGTACGCATGGTTAACTGTGTACCTGGCTCACCAATTGATTGAGCAGCCATTACACCTACCGATTCACCTGGGTTAACCAAGTGACCGCGAGCAAGGTCACGACCATAACACTTCGCACATACGCCAAATGTAGATTCACAGTTTACAACTGAACGTACTTTAACTTCATCGACACCTGCTTCTTCAAGGAAGGCAGCAATTTTTTCGTCAATTAAAGTATTACGTGGAAGAATCACTTCGTCAGAACCAGCACGTTTCACATCTTCAGCAACAACACGACCCAATACTCGAGCACCCAGATTCTCGATGACATCGCCACCTTGAATGAATGGCGTCATGACCAGACCGCCATAAGTACCACAATCCGGCTCGGTAATAACCAAATCCTGCGCTACGTCTACCAGACGACGAGTCAAGTAACCAGAGTTTGCTGTTTTAAGTGCTGTATCGGCCAAACCTTTACGCGCACCATGTGTTGAAATGAAGTACTGAAGTACTGTCAAACCTTCACGGAAGTTTGCTTTAATCGGGGTTTCAATGATCGAACCATCTGGTTTCGCCATCAAACCACGCATACCCGCCAACTGACGAATCTGAGCTGCCGAACCACGGGCACCCGAGTCAGACATCATGTAGATACTGTTGAATGATTTCTGTTTCTCATCTTCACCCTGTTTGTTCTTAACAGTCGTGAAAGACAAGTTGTCCATCATCGCTTTCGCTACCTGGTCATTGGTACGCGCCCAGATATCGACTACCTTGTTATAACGTTCACCGGCAGTTACGAAACCTTGTTCGAATTGTTGTTCGATTTCACGAACTTCAACTTCTGCTTTTTCGATGATCGAGTATTTCGCTGGTGGAATGAGCATGTCTTCCATACCAACAGATACACCAGAACGAGTCGCTTGACGGAAGCCCAGGTACATCAATTGGTCAGCAAAGATCACGGTATCTTTCAGACCCAATTTACGGTAGCAAGAGTTAATTAACTTGGAGATGTTCTTTTTCGTCATCTCAACGTTGATTTGCTGGAAGTCCATCCCTTCAGGAACAACTTCCCAAAGCAGACAGCGGCCTGGAGTCGTGTCAACAATAATGGTTTGCTGTTCACGGTTTCCATCTTCGTCAATCACAGTCTGGTGTACACGTGCTTTAACGCGAGCGTGTAAATCTACCTGACCTGTTGCAAGTGCACGGTTTACTTCATCAGTATCCGCGAACACCATGCCTTCACCTTTGGCATTGATTGCATCACGCGTGATGTAATACAAGCCCAAGACCACGTCCTGAGAAGGTACGATGATTGGCTCACCGTTGGCTGGTGACAAGATGTTGTTGGTCGACATCATTAACGCACGAGCTTCTAACTGAGCTTCAAGTGTTAATGGTACGTGTACCGCCATTTGGTCACCGTCGAAGTCGGCGTTAAATGCAGCACATACGAGTGGGTGTAGACGGATCGCTTTACCTTCAATCAGGGTTGGTTCAAATGCTTGAAGACCCAAACGGTGAAGTGTAGGCGCACGGTTCAACATCACTGGATGTTGACGGATCACGTGAGCAAGAACGTCCCAAACTTCTGGAGTTTCGCGCTCAACCATTTTCTTCGCAGCTTTAATGGTTGTTGCTTGGCCAGAAGCTTGCAGTTTTGCGAAAATGAATGGCTTGAATAATTCAAGTGCCATTTTCTTCGGAAGACCACATTGGTGCAAACGTAAAGTTGGACCTACAGTAATAACCGAACGACCAGAGTAATCGACACGCTTACCAAGTAAGTTTTGACGGAAACGACCTTGCTTACCTTTGATCATATCAGCCAAAGATTTAAGCGGACGTTTGTTCGAACCGGTAATTGCACGACCACGACGACCGTTATCAAGCAATGCATCTACAGACTCTTGCAGCATACGTTTTTCGTTACGTACGATAATGTCTGGAGCAGCAAGGTCAAGAAGACGTTTTAAACGGTTGTTACGGTTAATCACACGACGGTAAAGATCGTTCAAATCAGAAGTCGCGAAACGTCCACCTTCAAGCGGAACCAACGGACGAAGGTCTGGTGGAAGAACTGGCAATACAGTTAATACCATCCATTCTGGCTTGTTGTTTGACTCTTTGAACGCTTCCATCAACTTCAAGCGTTTAGACGCTTTTTTCAGCTTGGTTTCTGAAGTTGTGTTAGGAATTTCTTCGCGAAGACGTGAAATTTCAGCTTCAAGATCGATGTCTTTCAACAGGTCCTGAACAGCTTCTGCACCCATTTTTGCAGTGAATTCATCACCGTGCTCTTCTAACGCCGTGAAGTATTCTTCATCGTTCAGAAGTTGGTATTTCTCCATTGGAGTCATACCTGGGTCAGTGACCACGTAAGATTCGAAATACAATACGCGTTCGATGTCACGTAAAGTCATGTCTAGAAGAAGACCGATACGAGACGGTAATGATTTCAAGAACCAGATGTGCGCAACTGGAGAAGCCAATTCGATGTGACCCATACGCTCACGACGAACTTTCGCAGTTGTTACTTCAACGCCACATTTTTCACAAATGACGCCTTTGTATTTCATACGCTTGTATTTACCACACAAGCATTCGTAATCTTTTACCGGACCAAAGATTTTGGCACAGAACAAACCGTCACGTTCAGGTTTGAAGGTACGGTAGTTAATTGTCTCTGGCTTTTTAACTTCACCATGAGACCATGACTTAATCATTTCTGGTGACGCAAGACCAATACGGATGCGATCAAACTCTACTGGAGCATGACCATCAGAATCCGTCTTTTTGCGCATGATATCGAGCAAGTCTTTCAATTTTTTTCTCCGTGTGTTGTGGAGATTTTCACTTCACAACTGGGTCACAAATATTGTTTTTTAACTGAAATTTGGAATCTCCCCTAGCCCCTCTTTGATAAAGAGGGGAACTTTCCCCCTTTGAAAAAGGGGGTCAGGGGGATTTAATTAGTCACCATTTTTCAGTTCAATGTTGATACCTAAAGAACGGATCTCTTTGGTCAATACGTTGAACGATTCAGGCATACCTGGGTCCATGTAATGGTTACCATCTACAATGTTCTTATAGATACGAGTACGACCTTCAACGTCATCCGATTTCACAGTAAGCATTTCTTGGAGCGTATAAGCTGCACCGTATGCTTCCAGTGCCCAGACTTCCATCTCACCGAAACGCTGACCACCGAACTGGGCTTTACCACCCAATGGTTGTTGCGTTACTAGAGAGTAAGAACCTGTAGAACGCGCATGCATCTTGTCATCAACCAAGTGGTTCAGTTTCAGCATGTACATGTAACCTACAGTTACTGGACGGTCAAAACGTTCACCGGTACGGCCATCATACAATACCGTTTGACCCGTACGTGAAATGCCACCAAGTTCAAGTAATTCTTTGATTTGCGATTCTTCAGCACCATCGAATACAGGTGTTGCTAAAGGAACACCAGCACGCAAATTACCAGATAATGCCAAGATTTCATCATCAGTCAAGCTGTCAAGATCTTCTTGCTGACCGCCAACTTTGTTGTAAATCTTGTCTAAGAAGTCACGAAGCTCAAGTACAGTGCGTTGCTCTTTCAACATCTTGTCGATTTGATCACCAAGACCTTTCGCTGCCATACCCAAGTGAGTTTCCAGAATCTGCCCCACGTTCATACGTGATGGTACACCCAGCGGGTTAAGTACCACATCCACAGGAACACCGTTGGCATCGTGCGGCATGTCTTCTACAGGCAAGATGTTCGATACAACACCCTTGTTACCGTGACGACCGGCCATCTTATCACCCGGCTGGATGCGACGTTTAACTGCGAGGTAAACCTTAACCACTTTCAATACGCCAGTAGTCAGTTCATCACCCGTAGAAAGTTTGCGTTTTTTCTCTGCAAATTTCTCGTCAATCTCTTGGCTCTTCTCTTTCAAGAACACTTGGATTTGAGTTAAACGCTCAGCAATTGCTTCATCACTTGGCTGGATATCCAGTAAGTCAACAAGCTCTAAACCAGATAACAATTCTTCAGTCAGCTTGTCACCGCGTTTAGTGGTACCACCACCATTCGATTCTTGACCTTTCAACAGGCGAACAATACGTTCACGTGCTGCTTCTTCGAAGATTTTGAATTCTTCTTTCAAGTCTTTACGGTAAGCATCCAATTGAGCTTTTTCAATGGCTTGAGCACGTTCGTCTTTTTCAAGACCGTCACGTGTAAACACTTGAACGTCAATCACTGTACCTTTCACACCTGAAGACACACGTAAAGAAGAGTCTTTAACGTCAGCTGCTTTTTCACCGAAGATTGCACGAAGCAATTTTTCTTCAGGCGTCAACTGCGTTTCACCTTTCGGTGTTACTTTACCAACCAGGATGTCACCCGCTGTTACTTCAGCACCGATGTAAACAATACCTGACTCGTCCAGTTTAGACAGTGCAGCTTCGCCAACGTTAGGAATATCAGCAGTAATTTCTTCTGCACCTAACTTGGTATCACGTGCAACACATGACAATTCTTGAATATGAATCGACGTTAAACGGTCTTCTTGAAGAACACGCTCAGATAACAAGATCGAGTCTTCGTAGTTGTAACCGTTCCAGGTCATGAACGCTACGCGCATGTTTTGACCAAGCGCCAATTCACCGCCATCCGTAGATGGACCATCCGCAAGAACGTCACCACGACCAACTTTATCACCAAGTTTCACAAGAACTTTCTGGTTGATACAAGTGTTCTGGTTCGAACGTGTATATTTGATCAGGTTGTAAATATCTACACCTGCTTCACCTGCGATCATCTCTTCTTCGTTGACACGAATTACCACACGAGACGCGTCTACAAATTCAATACGACCACCACGTTTCGCAAGTACACATACACCTGAGTCGTGCGCTACGTTTGCTTCCATACCAGTACCAACAAGCGGCTTGTCGGCGATCAACGTAGGTACTGCCTGACGTTGCATGTTTGAACCCATCAATGCACGGTTCGCATCATCGTGTTCAAGGAATGGAATAAGTGATGCAGCAACAGATACAACCTGTTGAGCAGATACATCCATATGCGTCACTTTTTCAGGAGGCATACGTACGAAATCACCTTGGTGACGTACAGAAACGAATTCTTCAGTCAGGTTACCTTCTTTATCAATTGCAGAATCGGCCTGTGCAATGACAGTACCTACTTCTTCAATTGCAGAAAGATATTCAACGTCATCTGTTACACGACCATCTACAACTTTACGGTATGGAGTTTCCAGGAAACCGAAGTTATTACATTTCGCATAAACAGAAAGTGAGTTAATCAAACCAATGTTTGGACCCTCAGGAGTCTCAATTGGACACACACGACCATAGTGAGTTTGATGTACGTCACGTACTTCGAAGCCCGCACGTTCACGTGTCAAACCACCAGGCCCAAGCGCTGATACACGACGTTTGTGTGTAATTTCAGACAACGGGTTGTTTTGGTCCATGAACTGAGACAACTGACTTGAACCAAAGAATTCTTTGATTGCAGCAGCAACTGGTTTCGCATTGATTAAATCTTGCGGAGACAAGTTGTCAGTTTCAGCTTGGCTTAAACGTTCTTTAACAGCACGTTCAACACGAACAAGACCAACACGGAACTGGTTTTCTGTCATTTCACCAACAGAACGAACACGACGGTTACCTAAATGGTCAATATCGTCGACTTCACCTTTACCGTTACGAATTTCAACCAATGTTTTTAATACATCAGTGATGTCTTCGTTTGAAAGAATACCTTCAACTTCACGAGACTTCTGATCAGTACCGACTTCGTAAGGACGACCCAAACGACGGTTGAACTTCATACGACCGACCGGAGACAAGTCATAACGTTCAGAAGAGAAGAACAGGTTGTTGAACAGGTTCTCAGCAGCTTCTTTTGTTGGTGGCTCGCCTGGACGCATCACTTTGTAAATTTCTACCAGTGCTTCTTCACGACCAGTAGTTGTATCAGCACGTAAAGAGTCAGCAATGAATGAACCGCGATCGATATCATTCGTGAACAATACGTTAAATTGTTTTACGCCACCTTCAGCCAATTTCACCATGATCTCATGGCTCAATACCGTATTGGCTGCAATCACTTCACCGTCACGTAAAGCAACATCTTCAGCAACAATACGTTCGTACAAGTATTCATCCGGAACAGAAAGTTTTTCTAAACCAGCAGCTTCCATCTGACGTACGTGACGCGCATTGATACGTTTACCTTGCTCTACAATCACTTTACCGTCATTGTCAGCAATGTCGAATTGCGCCATTTCGCCACGAAGACGTTCTGGAACCAGGTCAATCTGGTAGCTACCCATGTCAAGATACACAGGTACTTTTTCGTAGAACATATCCAGGATTTGTTCGTTGCTATAACCCAAAGCACGAAGAACCACAGTCGCAAGCAATTTACGACGACGGTCAATACGAACATATACAAGGTCTTTAGCATCGAATTCGAAATCCAGCCATGAACCACGGTAAGGAATGATACGTGCAGAATAAAGAACTTTACCGCTAGAATGTGTTTTGCCTTTATCGTGGTCAAAGAACACGCCTGGTGAACGGTGTAATTGAGATACGATTACACGCTCAGTACCATTGATGACAAAAGTACCGTTTTCTGTCATGAGTGGCATTTCACCCATGTACACTTCTTGTTCACGTACGTCTTTAATTGATTTGGTTTCGCGATCTTTTAAGATCAAACGAATTTTTACACGCATTGGTGCTGCATAAGTTGAACCGCGTAAAATACATTCACGCACGTCAAACTCAGGCTTACCAAGACTATACTCAACAAATTCTAAAGCAGCATTGCCAGAATAACTTTCAATAGGAAAAACTGAACGAAATGCGGCTTGGAGACCGATATCTTCGCGGTTTTTTGGTGTTTTGCCATCTTGTAAGAATGTTCGGTACGAGTCGACCTGAATCGCGAGCAAGTACGGAGCATCCATGACGCTAGGCAATTTACCAAAATTCTTACGGATCCGTTTCTTTTCGGTATATGAGTATGCCATCTGGAGTCCTCGGAAAGTAAACTAAGTCCGCCTGCAGAACGGACCTAGAAGGAATTACACAGGCCGATATGGCCACCACTTTTTACAAATGCTGCAATTTTTAGTGGTATTAAAACGCTTAGCAATATTTTCAAATATAAAAAATATTGGTAAACGTTTGATATTATTGATTATTATAATAATTGATGCTTTTTTACACCAATCAAACAAAAATCGAGCCGATAATTGTAACGCAAAAAGGCTGATGACCCAAGAGCCATCAGCCAATTTTTGGGGTCAATTTAAAATTAGACCCCGATCGAAATTACTTAACAGTAACTGTAGCACCAGTTTCTTCAAGTTTTTTCTTAAGTTCTTCAGCTTCTTCTTTAGAAACGCCTTCTTTAAGAACTGAAGGAGCGCCTTCAACCATGTCTTTAGCTTCTTTCAAGCCAAGACCAGTGATTTCACGAACTGCTTTAATTACAGCTACTTTGTTAGCACCGAAAGAAGTCAACTCAACGTTGAATTCAGTTTGTTCTTCAACAGCAGCACCAGCAGCAGGACCAGCAGCAACAGCTACAGCAGCAGCAGATACGTTGAATTTTTCTTCAAAAGCAGAGATAAGTTCAACAAGTTCAAGAACAGTTTTTTCAGCAACTGCGTTTAAGATTTCTTCGTTAGTTAAAGCCATGAGAATAACTCCAAATGGGGATTGAATGGTGTGAAAGTAAATTTAAGCTTATGCAGCTTCTGACTCGTTTTTCTCTTTGAGCGCAGTAATAAGGCGACCCAATTTCGAAATAGGAGCTTGAAGAACGTTTGCAAGCATAGTAAGCGCTTTTTCTTGGTTTGGAAGGTTTGCGATAACGCTAACTTCAGCACCTTGATAAACTTTGCCATCAAAGGCAGCAGCTTTAAGTTCAAATGCTTTGTTCGTTTTAGCAAATTCTTCAAACAAGCGAGCAGCTGCGCCCATGTCGTCTTCAGAAGTTGAGAAAGCTAAGATTGTTGGGCCAACAAGGTTGTCATTCAAGATATTGAATTGAGTATCTTGAAGAGCACGTTTAGCCAAAGTGTTACGCACGATACGTGTGTGAACACCTAGTTTACGAGCTTCAACACGAAGAGCAGTTAATTGCTCAACAGTTAAACCTTGGTAGTCAGCAACAACAGCAGCAAATGCAGTAGAAGCAACTTCAGCTACTTCAGCTACGATCTGTTTTTTGCCTTCGATAAGAAGAGCCATTGTAAAACCTCCTAACGGTGATTTATGCACTTACAAAGAAGTACACTCCCAATTCGTAAGGCCATCACTGGACTTACACGCGGAGGATGAACAAATCACACCACCGCGTCTACTCGGACTGGACTTTTAAGAAGTGAGTTCCAAAGAACTCCCCTCGCCCGAGGTCTTTGACGCTGACAAATTTACATTTATCAATTCAAAGTTTGCCTGAGGGGCGATCAGCAAAGTATCGCTTTGCCGACACGCAAGACAAGAAGCTACGCTTCGAGTGAAGCCTATTTCTTATCTTGCGTAAAAATCAAAGCAGCGCTTTGATTTTTACTCAGGGCTTTAAAATTCTTTTCTAAGTCAAACTTAGTTAGTTACGTTTGCTACATCAATAGTAAGACCAGGACCCATAGTTGAGCTTAAAGTGATCTTTTTAATGTAAACACCTTTAGAAGTAGCAGGTTTTGCTTTCTTAAGGTCAGCTACAAGAGCTTCAACGTTTTGACGAACAGCAGCAGCTTCAAAGCCAACTTGACCGATCGCAGCGTGGATGATACCCGCTTTGTCTACACGGTAACGTGCTTGACCAGCTTTAGCGTTTTTAACCGCGCCAGCTACGTCAGGAGTTACTGTACCCACTTTAGGGTTTGGCATTAAGCCACGTGGACCAAGAATCGTACCAAGTTTACCTACAACGCGCATTGCATCTGGAGCAGCAATTACAACGTCAAAGTCAAGGTTACCCGCTTGGATGCTTTCAGCAAGGTCATCAAAACCAACGATGTCTGCGCCTTCAGCTTTAGCAGCTTCAGCAGCAGCGCCTTGAGCAAACACAGCAACACGTACAGTTTTACCTGTACCTGCAGGAAGTGTAGTCGCGCCACGAACAACCTGGTCAGATTTACGAGGGTCAACACCCAGGTTTACTGATACATCCAAAGATTCTTTGAATTTAGCAGCAGGAAGGCTAGTTAAAACTTGTACCGCTTCTTCCAAAGTGTAAACTTTGTTTGCTTCTACAGCAGCAGCAATGGCTTTTTGACGTTTAGTTAACTTTGCCATGTCTTATAGCTCCACTTCCAAGCCCATAGAACGCGCAGAACCAGCAATGGTACGTACACGTGCGTCTAAATCAGCACCAGTTAAATCTGGTTCTTTAGTAGTCGCAATTTCTTCTAACTGAGCGCGAGTCAACTTACCAACTTTAGTTTTGTTCGGTACAGCTGAACCCTTTTGAATACCAGCAGCTTTCTTAAGAAGAATAGCAGCAGGTGGAGTTTTCATGATGAATGTGAACGACTTGTCGTTGTACACAGTAATCACTACAGGAATTGGAAGACCTGGTTCAACTTTTTGTGTTGCAGCATTGAATTCTTTACAGAATGCCATGATGTTAACACCACGTTGACCTAGTGCAGGACCAATCGGTGGAGATGGATTCGCTTTACCAGCTGGAACTTGCAGCTTGATATAGCCGTCAATCTTCTTAGCCATTTCAAATTACCTCTGGGTACAAACGCCGCTAGGCTCCCCAACATTATTCACGTAACAAAACTGTTACAACAACAATGCCCGATCCATAACAAATCGGGCGTTTTCAATCCAGCTTAAATCAGTTCGCTTTTTCGACTTGACGAAATTCGAGCTCAACCTGAGTTGGACGATTGAATACATTGATTGTCAACGTTAAACGTGACTTCTCGTAAAGAACTTCTTCCACCACACCTTTAAAGTCTGTGAATGGACCATCAATAACAAGTAATTCTTCGCCTGGCTCAAACATCGTCTTAGGACGAGGCGCTTCACCAGTATTGCGTACACGTGCAAGAATCGCATCAGCTTCTTTTTGCGTAATTGGTGCAGGTTTCTCTGCTGTACCACCAATGAAACCCAATACTTTTGGACACTCTTTAACAATGTGCCAGGTATCATCATTCATTTCCATTTCGACCAATACATAGCCAGGAAAGAATTTACGCTCTGATTTACGCTTCTTGCCATCCTTCATCTCTACCACTTCTTCGGTAGGAACCAGGACTTCACCAAAGCTATCGGCTACAGCGCTACGCTGGATTCGATCATTAAGTGAACGCATCACTTGTTTTTCATAACCTGAATAGGCATGAATAATGTACCAACGTTTCATAGCTCTTTTACCCGATAAAAAACTTCATTAACCAGCCCAAGATGTAATCAAAACACCATAAAACAATGGCAGCGATTACAACAACAGCAAGAACATGCCAGGATGTGGACACCGTTTCCTGCTTAGTCGGCCAAGTCACACGACGCAGCTCAATTCGAGAGTCTTTCAACAAACGAACAAAGCCTTTGCCTTGATGGGTGGCGTATAATAAACCTAAAGCCACTACGATACAAGCCAAAATTACTCCAACGCGCACCCAAACATTGTTGGCAGGTGCCCAATACGCTGGCAAATACTGACCCACCATGGCTGCACCGATTAATAAAATCAATGCGATAACCCATAGAACAATATCTAAAGGGGAACCAGAATTAACAACTTCAGCAGAATTATTTCTTTGTGGAATTGGCGCTTCGCTTAATGCGTCACGCGATTTATCATTCGACATTTTTGTACTCGTCGTAGGCTTCGCGACTTATTATATGACAATTTAACCAGCATCAAGCTTTTTTTTAAAAAAATGGCAGGCCAGGAGGGACTCGAACCCCCAACATTCGGTTTTGGAGACCGACGCTCTACCAATTGAACTACTGACCTACAGTACAAATCGGGAACTAAAGTCCCCGATCTGTAATTTCAACTTATGGTTGCTATTATGCAGTTACTTTAGCAACAACACCAGCACCAACTGTACGACCACCTTCACGGATCGCAAAACGTAGACCTGGGTCCATTGCGATTGGGTGAATCAATTCTACTGACATTTCTACGTTGTCACCAGGCATAACCATTTCAACGCCTTCTTTCAAAGAAATCGCGCCAGTTACGTCAGTTGTACGGAAATAGAACTGTGGACGGTAACCGTTAAGGAATGGAGTGTGACGACCACCTTCTTCTTTAGAAAGTACGTATACTTCTGCATCGAATTTAGTGTGCGGCTTGATTGTACCTGGTTTAGCAAGTACTTGACCACGTTGAACGTCTTCACGTTTAGTACCACGTAGAAGAACACCACAGTTCTCGCCTGCACGACCTTCGTCAAGCAATTTACGGAACATTTCTACGCCAGTTACAGTTGTCTTAACTGTATCTTTGATACCTACGATTTCAACTTCTTCACCTACTTTCACGATACCTGATTCAACACGGCCAGTTACTACTGTACCACGACCAGAAATTGAGAATACGTCTTCGATTGGCATCAAGAATGCTTTGTCGATTGCACGTTCTGGTTCTGGGATATAAGTGTCAAGCGCTTCAACAAGAGCAAGAACTGAAGATTCGCCATATTGACCAGCGTCACCGTTAAGCGCAGCCAAAGCTGAACCACGGATAACAGGAGTGTCATCACCAGGGAAGTCATAAGTAGAAAGAAGTTCACGAACTTCCATTTCAACCAGTTCAAGCAACTCTTCGTCGTCTACAAGGTCACATTTGTTCAGGAACACAAGGATGTAAGGTACACCTACTTGGCGAGACAAAAGGATGTGTTCACGAGTTTGTGGCATAGGACCGTCAGTCGCAGCACATACAAGGATTGCACCGTCCATCTGAGCAGCACCAGTGATCATGTTTTTAACATAATCGGCGTGTCCTGGGCAGTCTACGTGAGCGTAGTGACGAGATGGAGAATCGTATTCTACGTGTGAAGTATTAATGGTAATACCACGTGCTTTTTCTTCTGGTGCAGAGTCAATTGCTGCGTAATCTTTCGCTTCACCGCCGTAAGTTTTTGCACAAATAGTTGCAATCGCAGCAGTTAAAGTAGTTTTACCATGGTCGACGTGACCAATTGTGCCCACGTTTACGTGTGGCTTGTTACGTTCAAACTTAGCCTTAGCCATGTTCATCTTCCTCGTTTACGTCGAACACAATCCTGAGTAAAACCCAGCTCCGACATGTCGTTTAAAAAATCAAACACCCAATACTTGAAAAGCAGACTAATAAGCCTGCTTTTTAAAATCTTTGCAACAAAGTTGCCAAACTGTATCTGGAGCTCTTATCGAGATTTGAACTCGAGACCTCTCCCTTACCAAGGGAGTGCTCTACCACTGAGCTATAAGAGCAAATAAAAACTTCAATGGAGCGGGAGACGAGGGTCGAACTCGCGACATGTAGCTTGGAAGGCTACCGCTCTACCAACTGAGCTACTCCCGCACGATGTTGGTATAAACCACTTATCGAAGTCTTAAAATTGGTGGTGAGAGAAGGATTCGAACCTTCGAAGCTTACGCGACAGAGTTACAGTCTGTTCCCTTTGACCGCTCGGGAATCTCACCATTTTACACTTACTTCAGTGTTGTTCTTTTACCCCACTACCCAAACTTCTAAGATGGTGCCGGCACACGGATTCGAACTGTGGACCTACTGATTACAAGTCAGTTGCTCTACCAACTGAGCTATGCCGGCGTTTCTTAGTGTTTCGTACGTTTCGTATCGGAACGGTGTGCAGTTTAGCAAAACTTAGAATCCGTGCAAGTGTTTTTTTCAAAAAAACCGTCAAAAACTCATAAAATCAATCCGTTTGACGATAATTCAACCGCTTTGATCACTGCACGAGCTTTTATTTGGGTTTCATTCCATTCAGATTCAGGATTTGAGTCATAAACCAGCCCTGCGCCAGCCTGAACATAAACCTTATTTTCACGAATCACACAGGTTCGAATGGCAATCGACATGTCCATTTCACCATGCCAGCCTAAATAACCCACAGCACCGCCGAAAATTCCGCGTTTGACCGGTTCAACTTCGTCAATAATTTCCATGGCACGGATTTTAGGTGCACCCGAAAGCGTACCAGCCGGAAAAGTGGCTTTAAACACATCCAGCGCATCGACATCATCGCGAACTTCACCCTGCACATTCGAGACAATATGCATGACATGCGAATAACGTTCGATCACCATTTTATCCGTGACCTGCACTTTACCGATTTTTGACACACGCCCGACATCGTTACGCCCCAGATCAATCAACATCAAATGTTCAGCAATCTCTTTTTCATCAGAAAGTAGATCTTGCTCAAGTGCCAAATCTTCTTCTTTGGTTTTACCACGTGGACGCGTCCCGGCCAAAGGACGCACAGTTGCAATGCCATTTTCCAGACGCGATAAAATTTCAGGTGAAGATCCTACGATATGAAATGGCTTTTGATTATCTAACGTCCGCCCTTGAACCAGAAACAGATAAGGTGATGGATTTAAATGACGCAAGGCACGATAGACCTGTAAAGGCTCGCCATCGAAATTCGAGACCATACGATGCCCCGGCACTACCTGCATGACATCGCCCGCTTTAATATATTCCTTCACCTTGGCAATCGACTCAATAAACTTGTCATGCCCGGTTAAAGACTCAAAATGGGGAGCGGTATGCTTTTTGGCTTGCAGGCTGATCGGGGTTGCCAGCGTATTTTCTAGTTCATCCAATTGAACCAGGGCTTTGGCATAGGCCTCGGGATCATTTGCATCTGCATGTACAATCAGGAACAAGGTGTCTTTTAAGTTATCAAACACAATGACGGTTTTAGACAGCATCATCCAGATATCCGGCAAACCGACCGGATCGGCTTCAGGCACATTTTTTAGGCGCGGTTCAATATAGCGTACTGAATCATAACCCAAATAGCCCACCAGCCCCCCGGTGAAGCTCGGTAAATCAGGCAAATCTTTTTGCGTCGGCACATGGAACTGCGCCTGAAAATCACGGATATACTGAAATGGGTCGCTACATGGCTGAGTATCAACAGAACCATCCACCTGCTGAACGGTTAATACACCGCGGTTGCATGAAAAAACAGTGGACTCACCCAAACCGATAATGGAATAACGTGCCCAGTTCTCTCCTCCCTCGACCGATTCAAACAGATAGGCCTGACTGTGGTCTTTCAGACGTGCAAATACGGATAATGGAGTTTCGGTATCGGCCAAACGCTGACGATAAACCGGAATCAGGTTATAACCCTCAGATTTTAACTGTTCGAATTGAGCTTGAGTTGTCATGAGTATTCTCTATGTTTTCGATATGGCTGGTTTAAGTTTGTTTTCCTGTAATCTGACTTAGTTTCGCCATCGAAAAACCATACAATTTCTCATTCCACTATCCTTAATTTTCACTTATTGCGCAAGTAATTCTGTTAAATCATCAACCACTTGTTGCGGCTGGCAATCATGAATATCTTCACCATGATTATAGCCATAGCTCACCACAATACAATCAACTCCCGCACGTCTTGCTGCTTCCACATCATTACTGGAGTCCCCAATCATGAGCGTTTCTGCCGCAGTGGCATTATATTCACCAACACAAAACAGCAACTGCCGTGGATGAGGTTTACGTTCTTCAAAACGGTCCCCGCCAATCACATCGACAAAATAATGATTCAGCCCCAAGGCTTCAACAATCGCACGTGCCGGCTGTTCGGGTTTATTGGTGACACAAATCATTTGCTTATTGCAGCTTAAACCCCAGTCAAGAAATTCAACTACCCCTTTAAAAGGCTGGGTATCCACACAGGGATCTGCATTATAAATACTTAAAAAAGTCGCCAATAATTGCTGATGCTGTGCAGGATCGACCTTTCCGGTAAGATATTGCAAAGTGCTATGGCAAAAAACAGAAGTGCCCTTACCGATCCAGGTACGCACCTGTTGCTCAGTCACGGTCGGCAATTGCAAGACATTGAGACTCATGTTCATGGCCCGGTATAAATCTGATGCCGAGTCAACCAAGGTACCATCCAAGTCAAATAAAATCAGTTTACGGCTTGCAAGTTTTGCTACAGACATCATTTCCCTCTTATGATTGATTTCGACCATACAGATACAATAAAGGCATGCGATTGCATGCCTTTATTGTATGTCGCGTGCAGGCTTATTTAAAGAACAACCAGGCAATGATTGCAAGGATAATCAATACAACAATGGAGATTAGGCCCACCGATGCATTTTTCTGCTCTTCCTTGACTTGCTCTACACGTAATACCGGTGTTTCAACCGCGATAGGTATTTGCTTCTCGGGAATTGTACTCAAGTCTACACCTTCAGGAATAGGTGCAGGTTTTGGGATGGCAACCCCTTGTGGCATACCATCACGACTCAGCTGAACGCTGGCATCGCGCTCGGTCAGTTCAGGCATGCCCTGATCATTCATTTGCTGTGCTGCGGTCTTTAGCACTTCAGTTTCTACAGGCTGTTTAACTGCTGGCCCTTCCTGATTTAATGCAGCGACAGTCTGTTCAATCTCAAGCGGCACGTCTATTGCTTGAGCAGGTTCTAGAACTGAAAATTTCAGGCTTGCGAACTGAATGATATCCCCTTCTTTTAACAAGGTTTCATGTTCAATACGTACATCATTGACAAAGGTGCCATTGGATGAGTTTAAATCTTGCAGCCATAAGGCTTGGTCTTTGAGCAAGAAAGCCGCATGTTTACGGGAAATTTCCCCGGCCTGCAATACGATATCTGCACTCTGATGGCGCCCGACCAACATATCACGGTCGATGCTGATTTCCTGTCCCGTTAATTCACCAGTAATTGCTTGTATTTTCCAAGTCATGAAATGCACTTCTCTTTGTGATTTTGAATCATCATATCACGGCAAATATTCAATTCTTTAGCCACGCTGTCAAGAACCAGAACGAATCGTGGTTGTGGTCACGGTATTTTTGGTTTTTTTAACCTCGGTCACCGGCATAGCAACACTTTGTTTCTGCACTACCGGTTCTATCGCAACCGGTGTACTAAACGTGGCTGTATTGGGCTGATTTTGGGTTGCTGATGGCAATGTTTGATAATCAGAGGCTTTCGGTGCCGATGAGGTAACCGGAATGCGCTGCTGATAAATATCTTCTACATTTTCAGGTAATTTGGCAAAAGTACCATCCTGATCCATGGCCAACTGCAAGCTGTACAATTGGCTATAACGCTGCTGCGACAAACGGCGCACATCATTCTTATCTCCAACAATCGTGGGATGGATAAAGACCAGCAAATTGCGCTTCTCATTGGATTTGGCATCGGCACGGAAGAGACGCCCCAAACCAGGTATTGCACCCAAACCCGGTACCGACTGACGGCTATGAATCGAGTTGTCGGAAATCAAGCCACCCAAAACAATAGTCTGTCCATGTTCTGCCAGAATCGAGGTTTTAATGGCACGCTTGCTGGTCACCAGATCCTGGGCCTGACCTTTGTCCTGTACCGCAGAAACTTCCTGCTCGACTTCAAGACGCACCGAACCACCCTCCCCAATATGCGGCACCACTTTTAACGTGACGCCAACATCCTTGCGTTCTACCGTGGTATAAGGATTCAACCCTGCTGAAGTCGTTGTTGCAGAACCGGTCACAAACGGCACGTTCTGTCCCACTACAATATAAGCCTCTTCATTATCCATGGTGACAATGGAAGGTGTCGAGAGCAGATTGGACTTGGTTTTGCTTTTTAGCGCCTGAATCAATGCGCCATAAAGTTTGCGTGAACCGTTATCGCTTTCCCTGTAATCACCAAGTAACAACGAGGTACCGGTTCCCAAATTGGCCGCAGCACCTGCCGCACCACCGGCTACATATCCGGCGGCAAGCTCGGCAATACTTGCACCGACATTGCTAAAATTAATTAAGCCGACGCCGTTGGTCAGATCACCCAAAGCCCACTGCACACCCAGCTGATCGGCATCATTGCCTTCCACTTCAATAATGGCGGCTTCAATCAGGACCTGTTGACGACGGATATCCAGCTGCTGAATGGCCGATTCAATTTCACGCATCAGTTGTGGATCAGCTTTCACCACCAATGAATTTTGGCTGTCATCAGCAATAATACTGACGCCATTAGCATTAAAACTGGTGATGCTATTCTGATTACTAGTATTTGATCCTGCACCCAGATTAATACTTGGGGTCGAAATACTGGAAGAACTGCTACCAGATGAACTACTGCCCGAATTGTTATTGTTTGAATTGTTCATCACATTATTGTTTGATGAACTATTTGAATTGGATGAACCGGATAACGACTGACCAGACACCAAGCCCTGTAAGATTTCCGCCAGATTTTTGGCACTGGCATATTTTAAGCGAAACACTTTTAAACCACCCAAACGATCTGCTGCTGGCACATCCAGCATTTCAATCATCTGGCGGATGCGTTTGCGTGTTGCGGTGTCACCTTTCAATACAATGCGGTTGGTCCGGGTATCTGCAATGATACGGATACGGGAACCTTTTAAATCTCTGGCTGCGCCGGTAGAGCTCATAGATTCCAGCAAACCAATCATTTCTTCAGCCTGACTGGATTGCAGGCTCACCGCTTCAATGTCATTTTGTCCGGTACCATCCAGATTACGGATAATGGTTTCCAGCTGATAAATGTTACTGGCACGGTCTGACACAATCAGTGCATTGGTTCCAGCCACTGCCGATAAATGGGCAAATTGCGGCATCAATGGACGGATGGCAGGAATCAGGTCATTCGGGTTGGTATTTTCCAGCCAGATCACCCGTGTGACAATTTGATCACCAGTCGCACGGTGCTTGCTGTCAAAAGGCACACCGGAACTTTTGACATTGCTATCTGGAACCAGTTTGATGGTATTGCCTGAAGGAATGGCGACCACACCATTCACGTTCAATACGCCCAGAAACAGATCGTAGACTTCGGCTTTATTTAAAGGCTTATTGGAAATGACCGTGACATTGCCGCGCACACGCGGATCAACAGCAAAATTCTTCCCGGTAATATCGGCCACTTCATTAATAAATGCAGTTAAATCAGCATCTCGTAAGTTGATTTTCCATGTTTGCGCTTGAGTAGAGGTACTCACCATAGCAATCAGGGGTGCAGCCGCAAATAAAGCCCACACTGGACGATGATTAAATAAAGCCATAAAGTTCCGTGCTTCCTAATCCTGTAAGGTGACGATGCATCACTTAAAAATTTTGTTGTATGGTCATCACTTGATCACCACGCTTTATTTCTATTTTGACCTGACCTTCACGTCGAGCCTGTTCCAGCAGCTGGGCATCACTTTGCCCCTGCCCCACAGCCTGTCCATTTAAAGACATGATGCGGTCACCTGGTTGCAGTCCCAGCTTACTGCGCAATGCCGCTGGCGTTCTTGCCGTAACTTCATAGCCCCCACTCGCTGCATTGACCCCCATATCTTTTAAATACTGATCACGGTCTTCCTGTATCTTCTGCACCGCCTGCCCTAAAGCATTTTGTTCCTGACTGGGCATAGGCGGTGTGGTCTGATTATTCATCGGTAAGCTGTTTGTTGCTACAGGCGGAATAATGCTCTGATCCAGACCATTTTCCATACCTTTGAATTGTAGTTCTCGCGTAGTCCCATTACTTTGACGCAACACTACCCGATCCCAGTACACTTCAGCCAACTGATAAGAGGTCGGGGCAATATTTTCACCCACCTGATAGCGATCGGCCTGATCATTGACTTTAATGACTGCGGAGGAAAACTGATTGGGATGACCAACCACCACACCTTGCAAAATCAAATTAGCCGTGTCTTCTGCCGCAGCTGTTCTACCTGCTTCCTGAAACAGGGCAAATGAAGAAATATTGGGTACCTGTGGCTGGTGTGAACCCAGCTCAACACGGTCCAGCTGCATGACCTGAGGCGGCGCCACCAGCAGCCAAAAAATGTTTGCCAACTTCCAGCATAAATATAAAATCAGCAGGACCAAAAATAAGGGAGCAATCCGGTCTGTCTGCTTCCAGTTGAGTTGTTGAATTTTTTCTAACCACTGATTCATTATTAGAGGCCACCTTTAAACAAAGGTTGGCGCGAACTCACCACATAGGTATCCAAACCAGCTTTACCATTATAGGAAGAGATATTCAGCAGCAGACGTTGAGTCAACCGCAGATCGAGCATCACGTTTTGATCCAGTTCCAATGCCATCAGCTTTTGATCACGCTGATCCCGGATATCAAAAACCAGCTTATTATTTTCATCCGACAATTTTCCTTTCAAGGAAGGAATATTCATTCGGTCCTGACGCTGGGCATAATTATAAACCAGCTCGCCACCCGCCCATTGCAACTGACCTTCAGCCCCGGCAAAACCCTGTTCTTTTTTAAAAGAAAAATTGATATCCTGCAATTGGATGGCATTGGCCGGCCACTGCCATTCTACCAGATGTTTCAGCGTTTCCGGCGCAACCTGGCCATTCAAGTCATGGACCATTATTTTTTTGCCAAAACCATAGCCAACAACAGCATCCAGCTGGGTATTCCCACTATGTAACTCTATGTTTGCCCCCAAACGCAGCAAAAAAATATCCAGAGGACGTGTTTTCCAACTCAACGACCCGGTTAAATTACCCTTCTGCCAATCTGCTTGCCCCTGCCAAATATTACCGCTGACGTTTTGTAAAATCTGGTTGTTTTTATAAAATTTTGAAATCAGCCAAGCCGCTGGAATTTGGAGTAATATGAACATTAAAAAGATGCTGACGGAGAAAATCCACCAGGTGATATATTTGGGTTTTTTAATCATCCCACCACGACCCACATGTCAATTATTCTTCCCTTAACACGAATATTATATTTCTACCCCATTATGCACACTTTTTTCTCAACGCCAATTCCAAGTGATAAAAAATAGATATAAAAAAACCACGCTTAAAAGCCTGGTTTTTTTAATTTAATTCGATTAGATGACTATCTGATGAATATTTCCATCAAATGAGAAAATCTTCTAATTTTGCACCACTTTCAAGTTCTGCAACCAACCAGCGCGGTTGTTTACCACGACCAGTCCAAGTATCTGCTGAATTCTTTTTGCTGCGATAACGTGGTTCTACAGATTTGCGTGTACTTTTCTTACGTTTGGTGGCACCAAACTCTAAAATTTGTTCAATGCTTAAACCAACGTTATCAGCAATGTCCAAAATTTGCTGATAGGCATCTTCAACTGCCTGATCATTTTTAGAAGCAATTAATGCTTCAGCTTCAACTTGTAAACGCTTTAACTCTTCAACAGATAAATTACTAATGTCAGGCATCATATTAACTCCAAAAAAGGCTTTATATTTTTTTAATTAAAACTAGCTCATAATATTTTTATTATTTAAAACATTCAATAGAATTTTTTAAATAATAAAAATTAGCTAAATAGATTTTACAGCCCACTATATTGGAAAAACCTTAATTTAAAATTAAATGTTTTACGCTTAACTCAATTTCTGTAATTTTATGGCGAATAATTTCTGGTATTTCCGTTTTAAGCATGTTGTGCTTATTTACACAAACAATCACTGCTTCTGCCACGGCAACAGTTTTTTGTTGCGACTCGCTCCATAATAAATAGCTCATACGAAAGGCACTATTACGAATTTCCTCAACACGCACACCAATTTTAAGCTGGTCTGGATAAAATAGCGGACTAATATATTTGCATTGGTTAGAAGCAACCACTGTATAAACATCCTGTGCAAAAATATTCAAGACATCCATATAAAAAATGCGGGCACTTTCGATATAACGATAATACATCACGTTATTTACATGCCCAAATGCATCCATATCGCCCCAAGCAACAGACTGATCATAAATCACCGGATAATCGGACAGAGTGAGCATATTTCTTACCTTTATATTTTTATTTCAACAAAATTTGCATTATTTTCAAAAATTAAATTTAACTGCTTAATCAAATCATCCTGACCTTTTAAAGTAGATTTAATTCTTAAATAATTCATCATCACATTATCTGGGTATAACTCCAGCAATTGGTCAGCTTCAGCCGCTCTTGCAGTAGCGGTATATACATGCCACTTCACAAAGGCAAATACAGGTAAAGAAGGATATTTACTTTCCCAATAGTCAATTCGTTGCTCAACCATTAAATAATCCGGACTTTGCTTTAATAATTGCTGCTGGAACCATAAATAAAAAACGTCTTGATTAAACTGTTGATCCAGTAAATGTAAGACCAAGGCTTCATGCTGCTGGCTCATTTCCGGCATACGTGATAACAGCTTTAACCATAACACTTTAATCTCATAATCACGGCTATAAATCTGGTCCTGCAAGTCTAAATAGCGCTGTTGCAAATTTTGCAAACTTTCGATATTAGCCTGATCAAAATTAACCAATAATTGCTGTAACCATTCCCGTTTTTTTTCTGTGCCCAGATGTCCATATTTAGTCGAGCGTAAATACATCCAGGGAAACTGAATGGCAAACTTTTCCCATAAACTGGTTAATCTTAAATCATATGCACTTTTTACATCTTTTAACCAGGGTGAAAGCTCATGTTGATTTAAGAATTCAAGATGGGTTAATGCTTGCTCACCATCATTTTGCGACAGGTAAATTTCTATGCGCTGTATTTCGGCCAATTCAAATGCCATGGCATTACTTTGGTTTAAGATGGCAAGCGCTTGGGGATATTGCTGCTGCATCCAATACAAACGTGAACCAATAATCCCCTTTAATAAACCCGATTGAGAAAAGACGTTTTGAATAAATTGATGTTGATCTTGTGCCGCCTCTAATAACCAAATTACTGCCAACTGTTCATAAGGGTGCAAGTTTTTAAAATTAAAAACCGTTTCCAGCTTTCGTTGTTCCCGGGTTAAATAACGTTTAATGAGCAACCACAATAATTGGATCAACAGGCTTAAACTGGCCAGAATAATAAACATAATCCAGATATTGGTTTGAATTTGCCATTCACGCCAGTATAAATAAACATAACCTGCGCCATACCCATAACTTAAAACACTTAAACCTGCGATAATAAGTAGGCTGATAAAAGCATAGGCCAGTAAAATCTGCTTCATGAATTTATCATCCCAATAATGCACGTGTATTTAAACTAGGCGTAGGCAAAACTGTAAATCCTTTGATCTTCTGGATATTCTGAATCAGCTGTCGCGACTTCTCATCGGGGATTTGATTTAATAATTGAATAATTTCAGTCAGGGATTTTTGATACTCTAAATATTGCCCCTGTTTTAAGGCTTGTTGCGCAATGAGCAGTCGGAGCTGCGCTTCTTTTAAAATTAACGGACGCTGCATAAGCGCCGTAGCAGGTTGTTTCGCAGGTTCAATCACTAGCCAACGTTGCCAGAAAGATTTACCCGATGCCTGACTCGCGTTTAATTGGGGTGCATGTAACTCTTGGGCCAGCGCAGCATCAAGTTGCTGAATAAGCGCATCCACTTTGATTTGCTGAGCTATCCGCTCACTGACAAAATGCTGAATAAGCTGATGGTCTTTGGCAATCACCTGATGCAAGCTTTGCTTCAATGGTGCCGCGAGGGCATATTGCTCAAGATTTTGATCCAAACGGGTTAATTTATCCAGAGCTGCAGTAAACTGTTGTTGTTGCAGCATAAATTCAATTAATTCTAGTTGCTGTTTAATCACCACAACAGGATCAATACTTGCCGCCTGAATGGTTTTTAAATTCTCTGCAGCCTGCGAACTTGCCGGTGCAGACTCTCCTGTCAGCATGACTTTGCGCTGTAAAGCGACAAATTGATCATTTAAGTTTGCATTATTCTGTTCAATTCGATGCAGACTGGTATTTAATTCTGTTTGTTGTGCAGTAAGATTGAATAAGTCATAACTTAATTTAGCAATCCACAGTAGACTTAAAATAAATAATAAAATGAGTATTTTCTTCATGTGTTCCCTTGCACAACAACAAGCTTCTGCAGAATTGAATCTGTTTTTAAATCAGGTAGTCGCGTGATATTAAAACATGTTGCATGATTTTTTTTATAATTCGAAACAACTTGATACAGGCGCTCCCCTAAAACCAAATAATGCCCTCTTGCAATAAGGTGCCTCTGATGTTGCATGAGCTGAATCCAGTTTAACCAACCCGCTTCGCTACTGACTACCATAGCATACTGTTTTTGTTTTTCTAATAAAGATAATACATTAGCTAAATCTTGCTGAGTAAATACAGGACAACGGCGCTCATATAAAACAAAATTTAGAATTCGCATGCCTTGCTGTTTTAACTGATCCATCATAAACATCCGCCCCCCTTCACCACGCCAAAAAGCCAGACACTGACCTGAATTGAGGGTTTGTAAAACAGGAAGCTGTAACATTCCTTCCGATGTTTCAACTTTGGGGACTTCGGCAGAAATACCATATTGTGCCAGAGCCTGAGCAGTGCGATCCCCGACCGCAATCCACTGAATATGTTTAAGCTGATCCAGCGTTATGCATGATTGTTTTAAATAATCCATGCCGATTTGCACGGCCGTGGGACTCACCACCACAATCACCTGAGCAGCAGGCAATTGCTGATAAAGTTCAGACAAGTCAGCTGACCAGGGTCGAGGCAGCAATTGCAATAAAGGTAAATCCAACACCTCAATTTGAGCCATACGTAAGGCATGACTCAAACTTTCTGCACGGTCCTGCGGACGTGTATTGATAAACAGCATATTAATATAGGGCTTTCAATAAATCGCCAGCGCCTTGTTCAACTAATTTTTGCGCTAGCATTTCACCCAGCTCTACAGCCTGTTCAGGTGTTCCGCTCAGTTTAGCTTTTAATAAAGTCGCACCATCTACACTACCAACACGACCTTCAATATGTAATTGACCTTCAATTAAAGTCGCATGCCCTGCAATCGGGACCTGACAGCCCCCTTCCAAATAGGCATTAAATGCGCGTTCTGCACGTACACACACATCAGTTTCGCGATGTAACAGTGGTAAAATAAGCTCCAGCACAGCCTGATCTGCCGCACGACATTCCAGACCAAGCGCCCCCTGTCCAACTGCCGGCAAGCTCACTTCCGCTGGCAGCGTATGACGAATACGTTCAGCCAGCCCCAAACGCTTTAAACCCGCACTTGCCAAGATAATAGCATCATAAAGACCTGCATCCAGTTTGGATAAACGCGTCCCCACGTTACCCCGTAAATCGATAATTTCCAAATCGGGACGGGCTTTTAAAATCTGGCTTTTACGACGCAGGCTCGATGTACCCACTTTGGCGCCTTGTGGCAAGTCATCAAAACTTGCATAAGTATTAGACACAAAGGCATCCAGCGGATCTTCACGCTCACAGATCACCGCAAGGCTCAGTCCTTCAGGCAAAGCCATCGGCACATCTTTCATTGAATGCACCGCCAAGTCTGCACGGCCATCCAGCAGGGCTGCTTCCAGCTCTTTAACAAAAAGTCCTTTTCCGCCAATCTTGGCTAAAGGCGTATCCAGAATTTTGTCACCTTGGGTGACGAAGGTCACTAACTCAACTTTAAGATCCGCATGTAATGCTTCCAAACGGGCACGAATATGTTCCGCCTGCCATAAAGCAAGCGGGCTTTGTCGAGTTGCAATCTTCAAAATCTTCATAAATCCAAGAAACAGTCAATAAGTGCGTTAGTGTAAACTTAACGTGCTGACTGGAAAATGCAAGTAAATTTGCATTCTCCTTGTCACCTAAATTTATGAAAACAGATTTAGATCTTTTGGATGCGTTCTCTTAAATTGGGCAGATGACGTCGGCTGACCGCCAGGCGTTCTTCCAGTTCACGGCAACGCACTTGATACTGTCCCGAACTGATCACTTCAAGACCATCCAGGAAATGTACTGAAACCAAAGCATTGCGATGAATTCGAATAAACTGGTCGCCAAATTCGTTTTCCAGATCTTTTAAGGTTTCATCGATCAGTACACTGCCATTTTTATGCCGTACCGTGACATATTTTTGATCTGCCAAAAAATAATAAATATTTTCTACAGGGATCAATTCCACACCACGATAGGTTTTCGCAACAATCTGATGGCGTTTTATATTGAGTTCGTCCATATCTTCTTTTTGTTTTAAGTTGCTCATTTGTGCTTGAGTCAGTTTTGTTAAATGATCTAATACCTGTTGCAATTCCTGCTGCATCACCGGTTTTAGCAAATAGCCTTCTGCATGCGACTTAAATGCCTCCAAAGCATGTTCATCATAAGCCGTACAAAAAACAATGGCGGGCATAGGATCAAGCTGGCGCAAATATTCAGCACAGCTCAAGCCGTCCATTTCAGGCATTTGAATATCTAACAGTACTACATCCGGCTCATAGAATTGAGTCATTTCAATTGCTTGCTGCCCATAACTTGCAGTGGCAACCACCTGATGTCCCAATTGCGTAACTAAACGTGACAAGCGCTCTACGGCGAGAGGTTCATCATCGCAAATCAGGATGTCCATTTCTCCTCCTTCACAGTCAACATCATTTTTTTTATAGGTTAACTATGATCTTTTATTTATATCGATATTGCACAACTGTGGTAAATATTCCCTTCCCCGCGTATGTCTGAAAAGTTGCAGAGTGCCCATAATAAGCTTCAAGCCGCTGCTTAACATTTTCAACTGCAATACCATGTCCCTGTCGTAAATTTATTTTATCCTGTGCATAAGGATTAGTAATGACTATATTGACTTGATTTTGCAATATTTCAATCAATATGCTTATCGTACTCTTTGTTAGAAATTTTTCAACTCCATGAAAAATACTATTTTCCACTAAAGGTTGTAAAGTTAATAAAGGAATTTGTATCTGAGAAAATAGAACTTCATCGTCATATTTCCACTCTACCTGTAAGCGATCCCCCAAGCGAATCTGTTCAATGGCCAGATAACGCTGGCACAGTTCAATTTCATCTTTTAAGCGCACCAGTTTAAGTTCTTTAAAACTGGCCCGAAATAACTGTGATAAATTCAGTAACATTTGTTCCGCTTTATCCGGATCAATGGTAATCAGACTGATCACCGTATTTAAGCTATTAAATAAAAAATGCGGATGGATCCGCGCCTGCATGGCCTGAATACGTGCGTTTAATTCACTGTTTTGCTGACGCGACCATTGCTCACGCATATAAAGATAGCGAAAACAAAAACTTCCAATCAGCACCCCATAACTGAGATGTAATCCAGCGCCATCGAATAAAACCTGTAACGTCAAATGCTGGAATTGAAAATTTTGTCCAAAGAAAATAACACCGTTCAACACCACCGTGGTCAATAACACAATAATCTGCAGTAAAACAAAGCCCGCAACCAGGGTCTGCCCAAAACTGAAGTGCTGGATTTTGCTCTGCAGGCGCTCAATCAAGGCAACAAAAGCCAGTAAAACCCAATCAATGAACAATATATATTGCAGCAGACGACCCACACTTAAAGCCGTCCAGGATTGTGCTTCTGCCAGAGCCAAGATGACCGCCAAAATATTGCTGGCAATAAATAATTCAATTAGATGTTGCCAATGCCCTATTTTCGTAAAAAAATAGGCGTCATTGTTTTTCCGATCATCTGTATAGGTCGAAGCTGGATCGCTTTGTTTTTCGGCAAGTGATTCTGAATTTGCTATACTCTTGTTCAAATTACTGCTTTTTATTTTATTGAGCCGATATGACCACATCTTCTAATTCCTCAAATCCGTCACAAGCCCAAACTTCGGGTATGTGGGGCGGTCGTTTCTCTGAAGCTACTGACGCATTTGTTGCTGAATTTACAGCATCTGTTCAATTTGACCAACGCTTTTATAAACAAGATATTGCAGGTTCTATTGCGCATGCAACCATGCTTGCCAAAGTAGGCGTTTTAACAGAACAAGAACGCGATGACATCATTAACGGCCTAAACACCATTAAAGCTGAAATTGAAGCAGGTGAATTCGAATGGCGCATTGACCTAGAAGATGTGCACATGAATATCGAGTCGCGCTTGACCAGTCGTATTGGCATCACCGGTAAAAAACTGCATACCGGTCGTAGCCGTAACGACCAGGTGGCGACAGACATCCGTTTATATGTACGTGATGAAATTGATGCGATTTTAGAGTTATTGCAAAAATTACAAAAAGGCATTTTGGGTCTGGCGGCGAAAAATACCAATACCATTATGCCGGGCTTTACCCATCTGCAAACCGCTCAGCCTGTGACTTTTGGTCACCACTTGATGGCGTGGTTTGAAATGCTGGTACGTGACTCTGAACGTTTAATTGACTGCCGTAAGCGTGTGAATCGCTTGCCGCTTGGTTCTGCTGCACTTGCAGGTACCACTTATCCGATCGAGCGTGAATACACCGCACAGCTTTTAGGTTTTGAAGCCGTGTGTGAAAACTCGCTGGATGCCGTGTCTGACCGTGACTTCGGTATTGAATTCAATGCTGCTGCATCTTTAATTATGATGCACTTGTCACGTATGTCTGAAGAAATGATTCTGTGGACTTCTGCGCAATTCAAATTTGTCAACATTCCAGACCGTTTCTGTACCGGCTCTTCAATCATGCCGCAAAAGAAAAATCCGGATGTTCCAGAGTTGATTCGTGGTAAGACTGGCCGCGTATACGGCGACTTGATGAGTCTATTAACGCTGATGAAAGGTCAACCTTTGGCCTATAACAAAGATAACCAGGAAGATAAAGAACCATTATTTGACGCAATCGATACTGTTCGTGGTTCATTGATGGCTTTTGCCGACATGATTCCTGCACTGGTTCCAAATATCGAAATCATGCGTGAAGCAGCGCTTCGCGGTTTCTCGACTGCAACTGACCTTGCAGATTATCTGGTGAAAAATGGCGTGGCTTTCCGTGATGCACATGAAATTGTCGGTAAAGCAGTTGCGCTAGGTGTGCAAGAAGGTAAAGACCTGTCTGAATTGACACTTGAACAGCTGCAACAGTTCTCTGGTCTGATTCAAGCTGATGTGTTTGAAAAAGCCTTGACGCTTGAAGCCTCTGTCAATGCACGTAACCACATTGGTGGTACGGCACCTGCACAGGTTGAAGCAGCGATTGCTCGTGCTTACGCTCGTTTAGAAAAACTCTACGCTTAAGGAAAACGGATATGTCTCGACAAGTTTTTTGCCGTAAGTATCAAACAGAAATGGAAGGTTTAGACTTTGCTCCCTTCCCGGGGGTAAAGGGTCAGGAACTGTTTGACACCGTGTCCAAACAAGCCTGGCAGGAATGGCTCAAGCATCAAACTACGCTCATCAATGAAAAACGCCTAAACGTGTTTGAACCGGATGCGAAAAAATTTCTTGAAGAACAGCGTGAGAAATTCTTTAACAATGATGAGTCACTGGAAAAAGCTGAGGGCCTAAAGCCTGAGGCGTGATTAAGCGGAGCACTGCTCCGCAAGGCAAGAGCTTTGCTCGCGCAGGCTTTAATCTAAAAAGAATCCCCAATAAAGGGGATTCTTTTTTAAGCTGATCTGAATTTTACGCAAGACAAGCGAAGCGCGTAGTTTTGATTATCAAAAGGGAATCTGAAAAGATTCCCTTTTTAGCTGAGGAAGCTATTCACTTAAATCCATGCTAACGATATTCGTTTCCGGGTAATGTAATTGTCAAAAACATTTCTTATAGGGCCTTTTTATTTTTTCTGAAAAATCCAAATTAGGCATTCATTTTCTATTTATTTGGTAATTTTAAAAATTCTACTTATTCCATAAACCTTTTAAACATTTAGAAATAACTGTAATTCAAAACTACATTTCTCAATAAAACGATACATTACAATACAATAACCTACATGATTTGGCAGTTGTCCTCCCCTATACTTGGTTTCAAGTAGATGGTTAAACATCTTATAACAACTATAAATATCCCCGATTTCAATCCTAGGTTTCCCCCAAAATCTAGGATTTTTTTTATTTGCTATTTTTAATCCTTATCTTTCCCCGAAAGGCTTATAGAAATAAAAAAACGCCCCCTTTAGGACGTTTTTTATTTTTAAAGCTGAACCTAGGGCTGTTTTAAATAGGGCCATGCAGCCTTTAAATAAATAAACATCGACCATAACGTCAGCACTACAGCAGTGTAAAGCAATGCATAAGCCAGCATTTCAAATGGTTGCCAATTCAGTAAAAATACTGAAATCGCAATCATCTGGAAAGCGGTTTTATATTTACCTACAGTCGAGACAGCCACGCTGGTACGTGCCCCTAGCTCTGCCATCCACTCGCGTAAGGCAGAAACCGTAATTTCACGCGAAATAATCACGATTGCTGCAAAGGCCATAGAAATGCTCGGTTGCCATTGCACCAGAACAATTAATGCAGCTGCAACCATCAGCTTATCTGCGACAGGATCTAAAAAACGGCCAAATGCGGAGGTTTGATTGAGTGAGCGGGCCAAATAGCCATCAAACCAGTCGGTTACAGCAGCAATGACAAAAATGGCTGTTAAAATAACGTGACGAGTCATATTTGCATCATGACCTGAAACACCAACTGCAGGGGGCCAATAGGCCACCAGCAAGAAAACAGGTATTAAAGCGATACGCGCCAAAGTCAAGATATTTGGAATATTCAGGATGCGACCTGTAGTCATAGACACCGCCAATTTTTCCCCTTTATGTACAATGAAAAACCACACATATTTTGAGGATTGATTCATCGTTAGTGAGAGTCACTTTATACGAATTGCTATAAAGTGTCACTAGGCAAACACGGTAACTGTCTGTCTTGAAATCGCAATCAATCTGTTTGCTGCATCCCAAAGATGAGCATACTCGGTCGAATAACCTTCAGCTGCATAATCGGTAAATACTTTATATTTAAACCAATCATGCAGATGACTGTTTAAAGGGTGCACATAGGTCACATGCCAGGTCAGCGAACTGGCCGGTGCGAATGTTTTAAACATCGGCAAAACGCCAGGAGGCCACATATCGAAGGCCACCATCAAGTCGGCGATGCTCATTTCCCGATTGTCATGCCGATCCGGATTAAAACGCATCCAGCCACTAAAATCAGGTTTCACACTGCCAGTGCATGGATACTGTCCATCTACCCAGACCAGATCCATCTGTCCAAAACATTCCGGGGCTAAAGGATGATGCTCCGCAATGTTTAATTGCTCAGGCATAGGAAATTCAGGTGCAAGTCGTTCCTGTTGTACGGAAATAGTCGACTGGCGATGCATGCCAAAACTGGCAATCAAAATACTTTGCACAGCATCGTCCTGCCAGAGCCGTACTTCAACCGTGGTCACGGACTTACCTTGACGTAAAATTTCAGCACTCAACTGGACCGCTGCCATTTGCACTGGACCAACAAAGGTCACACTGGTACTTAACAACTGTTTTTCTGCATCTGCAACCGCCAGCAAGGCTTTGTGCATCATCATCCCGGCCACCAGTCCACCATAAATGGTGCGCCCCTGTAACCAGCCTTGCGGAATATCGACCCATTCGTCCTGTTCGATCGCAGTGAATAATTGGCGCAGTGACATCCTTCGTCCCTTGGATTTTTTTATTGGCTCTATCTTTCACTTATTTTGGACTGTTGTGAATGATCAATGACTGCTGCGTCAGTGAGCACTTTGGCCAATCTGTCCGAATTTATTCATGCAATACCTTATAAATGGTACGAGCCATCACATCGCCCAGCCCGGGCACCAGCTTCAAGTCATTTTCCGATGCTTTCAGTACCCCCTGTATACCGCCAAAATGGGTCAGCAAGTCACGGCGGCGTTTCGGCCCCAGTCCGGGAATCACTTCCAGTACCGACGAGCCACGTTTCTTGTCGCGTTTGGCCCGATGTTTGGTAATGGCAAAACGGTGTGCTTCATCGCGTACTTGCTGAATCAGGTGCAGGGCTTTATGGTCTTCTGGCAACTGGATTTTTGTACCATCAGTAAAATGCAAGGTTTCCAGACCAGGTTTACGCCCCTCGCCCTTGGAAACTCCGACCATAAAGGCATCCAGCCCCAACTCCTGCATCACTTCCATAGCCATATGCAATTGACCTTTACCGCCGTCAATCAACAGTAAATCCGGCAGCATGGCTTTTTTATAACGGCGGGTCAGTGCCTGACGCATGGCCGCATAGTCATCACCGCCGGTAATATCATCAATGGCAAACTGGCGGTAATCGCGTTTTCGTGCACCGCCCGAATCAAACACCACACAGGAAGCAATCGTGGCTTCACCCATGGTATGCGAGATATCAAAACATTCAATCCGGTCAATCGGACGTCCCACCACCTGTTCCAGCTGATGAAAACGCTCATTCAGTTCAAAATGATTGGCCAGCTGGCCTTTAATGGCGTGCTGCACATTCATATTGGCCAATTCCAGCCATTCGGCCCGGGTTTCCCGGACATTGTGCTTGATCTGGACTTTCTTGCCGAATTCCTGTTGCAAGGCCTGTTCCAGCTCTTTGCGGTCCGGAAGCTCGACATTGATAATCAACTCAGCAGGTACTTCATCCGCCACCTGAAAATAGAAGTTCGCCATGAAGTCGGAGAGCATTTGGCCCAGATCATCACCCAGCATATCCGGGAAATAGCTTTTACCCCCCAGCATTTTGCCATTACGTACATGCATGATCTGCACGCAGGTCACCCCGGCATGATAGGCAATCGCCAAGATATCGGCTTCACCTTTGAGTTTATAAATCGCCTGTTGCGATTGCACATCACGAAGCAGTGCCATACGATCACGATAAAATACAGCTTTTTCAAATTCGAGCTTTTCAGCGGCTTCTTCCATTTTCTGAATCAATTCCTGATTCAATTCTTTGGTATCACCCTGTAAAAAGCGAATCGAGTTGTCTACATCATTTTTATATTCTTCAGGGCTAATTAAACCGACGCAGGGCGCGCTACAGCGTTTAATCTGGTACTGCAAACACGGACGTTTACGCTGGGAGAAATAGCTGTTTTCACACTGCCGTACATTAAACAGTTTTTGCAGCACCACCAGTGTATCCCGGGCATTATAGGCACTCGGATACGGTCCAAAAAACTTGCCGAGCTGATGTTTGCCCTTGCCTCGACCGGCCGCAATACGCGGATAAGGCTTGTCACTGGACACAAAAATATAGACATAGGATTTGTCATCGCGCAGCATGATGTTATACGGCGGACGATGTAGCTTGATCAGGTTTTGTTCCAGCAATAAAGCTTCGGTTTCCGAACGAACTACCAACGTTTCAATATCATAAATACGCGCCACCAAAGCCTGCGTTTTCGGATGTTCAATGGTTTTGACAAAGTAGCTGGACACACGGTTTTTCAGATTTTTGGCCTTGCCGACATACAGCAATTCGCCATCCTGACCCAACATACGGTACACGCCCGGTAAAGTGGTCATATGGGCCAGAATCTTTTCAATATGTTCTCGTGCGTTTTCGTTCACATTCAGCCTGATTTAAATTGCATAAACTTTGCTACATGATGTGATGGTTTTCATGCCATTTTCAAGCGAATGGTCTGTTTTTATCACGATCATACAAAGTTCCAGCAATCACCTGATTGCTAAAAGCTATAAGTAAATTGCGCTTATTTTGCTATGCTCAAGCCATCTGAACAATTTGGATCAAACTGAATGACGACTCCCAATCACGCCATGCATATCGTCAAACCCGACACTGCAACGCATAGCACATCTGAAAAAGATAAACTGATTGGCAAGCCGCGTTTTCATTTTGAACCACTTGAAGTCATGCAGCTGTTGAAACAGCGCATTATTGGTCAGGATGCTGCCCTGAATGAAATTGAAAAAATGCTGCACGTGGTCAAAGCCGATTTTTCCAGTCCCGAGCGTCCCTTGTCCGTGACCTTGATGCTCGGCCCGACCGGTGTCGGTAAAACTGAAACGGTACGCCTGATTGCCGAAGCAATTTACGGCCGTCCTGATGCCTTTTGCCGCATCGATATGAACACTCTGGCACAAGAACACTATGCGGCAGCCATTACCGGTGCACCTCCGGGCTATGTCGGCTCCAAAGAAGGTCATAGCCTGTTTGATGAAACCGCCATTGCAGGCAGTCATACCCGCCCGGGGATTGTGCTATTTGATGAGCTGGAGAAAGCCTCCACAGAAGTCATTCGCGGTTTAATGAATGTACTGGATACCGGAAAGCTGACCCTCACTTCAGGCACTAAAACCATCGACTTTCGTAACTGCATGATCTTTATGACCAGTAATGTTGGTGCACAGGCAGCACAGCAATATCTAGATAAACTGAATTTCTTGCCCAAGAAAATGCAGGATATCTGCCTGAAAAAAATGCCGACCAAAACCATTATTGAAAAAGTGATGTTTAAGAAATTCGATCCGGAATTTTTAAACCGCATTGATCGCACCTTGCATTATCAGGCGGTACAGGATGATGCCCTGCCGAAACTGGTGGACATTGAACTGCAAAAACTGAATCAGCGCCTGCAGCATCAAAAACGTCAGGTGGTTTTGACCGATGCAGCCAAAGCACACTTTTATAAAGATCATGACATCCGTTTTGGTGCACGCCATTTAGCCCGCAAAATGCGCACTGAACTGGAACCAATTCTGGCGGTGTATTTTTTAAATTATCCGGAAAAAACACAGCTCACTTTAAGCTATGCAGATGGGCAATTGATCATTCAGCCCGAATAATCCTTGTTATCCTCATGCTTGTAGTCAAATACTCAAACAGGTATTTGACTGCAAATATGTCACTTTTACTTCAGTTTCAAGCTCCCTACGCTGCGCTGAAAATTGGGATCGATTGACTATTTTGACCAAAACAAGGCCATAAAAAACTTGAAATAGCACACTTGTACCCGCTATAAATAAGCACGACATTATTAGAAAACCTTAATCTAAACAAAAAGTTCATTACATTTTTAACAGCTACAGTAAAAATAGGGTTGCCAAGCCTCAGGATTTGTTGAAAAAAATTGATGACCCTAGCGTCACGGCTTGATACAACTTGTTATGTTCTTTTTGGATATAGTTATCGTAAGATTGGCGAAGCATAAATGTACGCAGGAAAAAAGGCGTACATGCTTCACAACATCAACTTAGAAGTCCTCCAAAATAAAGGAGATCAGGCATGATCCACGCTGGCAATGCCATTACCGTCCAAATGCTTTCGGACGGAATTGCAGAATTCCGCTTTGACTTACAAGGTGAGTCGGTCAACAAATTTAACCGTGCAACAATTGAAGATTTTAAAGCTGCCATTGAAGCTGTAAAAGCAGATAGCACGATTAAAGGTTTAGTTGTTACTTCAGGTAAATCAACATTTATCGTTGGCGCAGACATCACTGAATTTGGTGAAAACTTCGCTCAAGGCGAACAAGCGATTGTGGATTGGGCTTTGCCTGTTCACGACATCTTCAATGCATTTGAAGATCTAGAGATTCCTAAAGTTGCTGCAATCAATGGTATGGCATTGGGCGGCGGCTTTGAAATGTGCTTGGTCTGTGACTACCGTGTGATGTCAGAAGCGGCTCAAGTCGGCCTTCCAGAAATCAAACTGGGCATCTACCCTGGTTTCGGTGGTACTGTTCGTTTAAGCCGTGTTATTGGTATCGACAATGCGGTTGAATGGATGGCAATAGCTGCGCCTAAAAAACCTGCTGCTGCACTTAAAGACGGTGCTGTAGATGCGGTTGTGGCTGCGGACAAACTTACTGACGCTGCGATTGACCTGGTTAAACAAGCACTTACTGGCCGTGTAGACTGGAAAGCAAAACGCCAGGAAAAATTAGACCCTATTAAATTGAACCCGCTTGAACAAATGATGGCGTTCAATACGGCGAAAGGTGCGGTACTTGCAAAAGCAAACCCTGCGCAATACCCTGCGCCTAAACTTCTTCTTGATTCTTTACAGGCAGGTGCAAGCCTTCCACGTAACGAAGCATTAAAAGTAGAAGCTGAAGGTTTTGCTAAAGCTGCGGTAACTCCACAAGCTGGCGCGTTGATCGGTCTATTCATCAACGACCAGGTGGTGAAGAAAACTTCTAAGAAATATGAAAAAGGTGCTCATCCTGTAAACCAGGCAGCTGTACTTGGTGCGGGTATCATGGGTGGTGGTATTGCTTACCAAGCGGCAAGCAAAGGCACACCAATCATCATGAAAGACATTGGTAATCCACAACTTGCATTGGGTATGAAAGAAGCGAATGGCTTGTTAACAAAACAAGTTGAACGCAAGAAAATGAAACCTGCACAAATGGGTGAAACCCTTGCTCGCATCCGCCCGACTTTAAGCTACGAAGAGTTTAAAGAAGTGGATATCGTGATTGAAGCGGTAACAGAAAACCCTAAAGTGAAGGGTATCGTACTGGCTGAAACCGAGAAGAACGTTCGTGAAAACACGATCATTGCTTCTAACACTTCAACCATTTCAATCACCCGTCTGGCTGAAAACCTGCAACGTCCTGAAAACTTCGTCGGTATGCACTTTTTTAACCCGGTACACATGATGCCACTGGTTGAAGTGATCCGTGGTGAGAAAACTTCTGCTGAAGCGATTGCAACGACTGTTGTGTTAGCTCAGAAAATGGGTAAAACCCCAATCGTGGTGAACGACTGCCCGGGCTTCCTTGTGAACCGTGTATTATTCCCTTACTTCGGTGCGTTCGACCTTCTTCTTAAAGATGGTGCAGACTTCCAGCAAATCGATAAAGTAATGGAAAAATTCGGCTGGCCTATGGGTCCTGCTTACCTGATGGACGTTGTCGGTATCGACACAGGCGTTCACGGTGCAGAAGTGATGGCTGAAGGCTTCCCTGACCGTATGAAACCGGACTTTAAAGGTTCGATTCAAACCATGTACGAAGCAAAACGTTTGGGTCAAAAGAACGACGTTGGTTTCTACAAATATGAATTAGACCGTAAAGGCAAAAAAGCCAAAGTGGTTGATCCAACTGCTTATGAGCTGGTTGCTTCTGTGGCAACTGCGGAAAAACGCGAATTCGATGCTCAGGAAATCATTGACCGCATGATGCTGACTTTCTGTAACGAAACTGTTCGTTGCCTGGAAGACAACATTGTAGCAACTGCTTCTGAAGCAGATATGGCGATGATCATGGGTGTCGGTTTCCCTCCATTCCGCGGTGGTCCATGCCGTTACATCGACCAAACAGGTGTTGCTGAATACGTTGCACTTTGCGACAAATACGCTCACTTAGGTAAGGCTTATGAAGCGCCACAAATGTTGCGCGACATGGCTGCTAACAACAAAAAATTCTACGGTTAAGGAGCAACGTGAATGGCTACTTTAAATCCGCGTGACGTTGTCATCGTTGATGGTGTACGTTCAGCAATGGGTAAATCCAAAAACGGTATGTTCCGCAATGTACGTGCTGACAGCTTGTCTGCTGAATTGGTTCGTGCTTTGGTTGCCCGTAACCAGTTTGATGTCAACGAAGTTGAAGACCTGATCTGGGGTTGTGTCAACCAGACGCTTGAACAAGGTATGAACATTGCCCGTAACATTGGTTTATTGGCTGACTTGCCTAAAACTGTTGCAGGTCAAACGATTAACCGTCTTTGTGGTTCATCTATGCAGGCAATCCATGCTGCTGCGGCGCAAATTGCAACCAATCAGGGTGATATCTTCATCATTGGTGGTGTAGAGCATATGGGCCACGTTGGCATGATGCACGGCATCGACATCAACCCTGAAGCGTCTAAGCACTATGCCAAGGCATCTAACATGATGGGCTTAACTGCTGAAATGTTAGGTCGCATGAATGGTATCACTCGTGAAGAACAGGATGCGTTTGGTGTGGAATCTCACCGCCGCGCTTGGGCTGCAACTCAGGAAGGCCGTTTCAAGAACGAAATTATTGGTATTGAAGGTCATGATGCTAATGGCTTCAAAATCCTGTGCGACATCGACGAAGTCATTCGTCCAGATGCAAACCTTGAAGCGTTCCAGGCATTACGTCCAGTATTCGACCCTAAAGGCGGTTCTGTAACTGCGGCGACATCTTCAGCGTTGTCTGACGGTGCTTCTGCAATGTTATTGATGTCTGCTGAACGTGCTCAAGCGCTTGGTCTTAAACCACGTGCTGTCATCCGCTCTATGGCGGTTGCAGGCTGTGACGCGGCGATCATGGGTTACGGTCCAGTTCCAGCAACGCAAAAAGCGCTTAAACGTGCTGGCCTGTCGATCTCTGACATCCAAACTTTTGAGTTAAACGAAGCGTTCGCTGCACAAGGTTTGTCTGTTCTTAAAGGCTTAGGCATTTATGACCAGCAAGACCGTGTGAACCTGAACGGTGGTGCAATTGCTTTGGGTCACCCATTGGGTTGTTCTGGTGCGCGTATCACGACTACATTGCTGAACGTGATGGAACAACAAGATACACAAATTGGTCTTGCGACTATGTGTATTGGTTTGGGTCAAGGTATCGCAACGATTATCGAACGTGTTTAATGTTTAATTAAATACTGAGATAAAAAGAAACCCCGCTTATTGCGGGGTTTTTCATGAAATATTTCGACACAAAATTAGAATAAAAGCTCAGTTTTGTAACCTTTTTTATTCATCAAATGATGCTATATTTTAGATACATTTTTATTTCTTGAGGTTTTTATGCAGCATGCGTTTAATAGTATAAATTGGAATGACTTAAATCAAATTCCTTGTGAGGTCTTACGAGGAGATGAAGCTAATAACAAGCTCATTGAACTCGGACTTGATATTACTGAGGGTTTACAACAAGCTTTCCGTTTAGCTAATAATGCGTATGCTCTTCGTAAGAAAATAAATCCTAGTCGTGCTATGGGGCGATGGGGAGATATCTGTGAACATGCTACTACAGCCTTAGAACCATTTGGGTGGTCTTTGATTTATAAAAATCGACAACCCTGCCTTGTGCATCAAGCTAAAAATGTACAGTTAATATTTATGTCTCCTTTAGATGAGGCTTTTGGTAATGAATTAAATGTCATCACTTCTAAATGCCATAAAGGTCACTCAACTGAACTCAAATTATTAGCAAACAAATCACATTATGCAGATGCTAATTTTTTTAGAACTTTTATAGTTTACTATCAACCAAGTACTCTACTTGATCTAGAAAATAGCGACTTTTTACCTTTTGAAATCGCATATGCCACTGGTATCTATAAGGTATCATCTGAAGGTGAAAAAACTAAATGCTACCCGATTAATCATACTTTAAGATTAATCGTGTCTGACTCTCCTAATGCTCCAGAAGCATATGAAGCACCAATTCCGGATGAGAATAATCCGATTACCGAAGATGACTTCGGAGATTTACAAGCTATTTAATTCCCATGAGTTAAATAATTTGCTTTAACGAGAATTTGTATGTATCAACTTGACCGTATTAAAGCCGCGCAAAATTTGCGCGGTTTCAGTCATTCTAAAACAGCTGAAGCCTTAGATATTCCATTAGCAACTTTTAAAAAGTACTTAAGTGGGGAAAGAACGTTACCTCATGATTTTTGGAAAAAGGCTTCTCAACTTTTTAATGTTCCATTGTCATTTTTTGATGTTAAAAATTTAACAACCTTCAGTATGTCTGAAGTGAATTTCAGGGCAAGAGCTAGAATCAAAGCATCCCATTCAAATGCAATTGCAGAATATATTTCTTTAGCAGAAACTATTAGCTCTTACTTTTCTAGAAATATTAAAAACCTGCCGGTTTTTAATATCTTAGATGATTACAACCTTGATCCAGATAGTGAAGACTCACCAGAAATCGCTGCTTTACGCGTAAGGAGTGAATGGGGATTAGGTGTACAGCCTATTAATAATATTATTTCCTTATTGGAGCTTAAAGGAATAAAAGTTTTCTCACTCCCATTAAATGTTAGAGAAGTCGACGCTTTATCTATTTCGCTTGATGGACAGCCATTTGTCCTTTTGGATACTTTTAAATCTGCAGAACGAACTAGATTCGATGCCGCACACGAATTAGCTCATATTTTTTTGCATATTTATGATACACAAACACCAAATGATGAAATCGATTATAAAAAACGCGAAAGTGAAGCTGATCGCTTTGCCTCTTGCTTTTTAATGCCTGATGAAAGTTTTCTTTTATTAGCTCCGAAAGAAATGAGCATTAATAATATGCTCAAATATAAAAGTTATTGGCGCGTTTCACTACAAGCTATTAATTACAAATCACATAAACTGAATCGACTGACAGATTGGGTTTACAGAAGCAATTGTATGAAGATCAATTCTTTAGGTTATCACAAAAATGAGCCCCACCCAACTCATCATGATCAGTCAATTTTGCATCTAAAATTGTTAAAATTATTAGATGCAAAGGGTAATTTTTCAGTTAATGATATGCTTAGTGAAATTGGTATTTCTGAAGAGGACTTTGATAACTTAACATTTAACTCCCTAACTTTATTTAAAGAATATAAAGACTCAAAAAGACCAAAATTAAAAATCGTTGAATAAGCTCTTAGGAGCTTATTTTTTTTATTTAACCCTCTGCGCCAGCAACGTCGCAAAATGCTGTTTAATCCGATTGCCCTGCTCATCGACCCGATGCAACTCACCGACATTTTCATTGTATTTCACAATCTTCCAGCCCGCGTACAAGGCACTTAACTCGCCTGCTTTAAACGTAAAAGGAAAGTCAGGCTGCGCAGGAATATCATCGGTATCCATCGCACAGACAATCAGGTTAAAGCCATTTATTTCGGTTGCTTGCTGCATCTGTGCAATCAAAGGTCTAACCGTTTGGGCCTGCAAGAACATCATCACCACGGTACAGCAAATAAAGTCATAACGGCCACTAATACTTGGGTCTGCATTTAAATCACGTTGTTGCACATGAATATTATCAATCTGCTCAGACTGAATGATCTTTCTTAAGGTTTGCAGACTGTTTTCATTGACATCCCAGGCATCCACCTCAAAGCCATGTTGGCTTAAATACAGTGCATTACGCCCCTGCCCGCATCCCACATCCAAGGCACGGCCACCTTGCAAATACGGCGTAGCAGCCAAAATTTCCGAGTGAGTGGGTGAAAGCTGATACTTTTTATAAAAATAATCCTGTGGCAGACAGTAAAATTGGAGCTGACATTCAATGTCGTCACTGGCGGAAACAATTTTATGCCACGCCTGCGGTTCAATAAATGGAGGCTGCTGCTCTGGGTTAAAAACATGCTCAGACTTTACCGCGCCCGATTCTTCCAGCATGGCAAAATGCAGCTCGCCCTTGAATACCGTCAGTTTTGCCCAGGTACCGGCTTTGGTATTGTGCTGTTTTTTAAACCCTTGCGGAATAGTCTGTTGTGTCCAGACAGGAAGTTCTTTATAACAAATCAGCTGTTGCATAAAAGGCTGTACTCCAAAGCATCGGTCGGTGGTCGGGCTGACTCAATCAGTTGATGATCTATGTTTTAGCATAGCCCGTTCCACAGCAGAATGAAATAAGCCAATGAGATGCCATTCAGGCAAACTAAAAACCCTATAGAAAAACAAAAACTGCCCGATACGGACAGTTTTTGGGGAAACTTTAAAAGCGAGATAAATATTTTTTAATGCAGCAGTTGTTCGCGCAACCATTCCATATATTTTTCTTGGTCCATAAAGTCAGGGGCGCTACCGGTATCCAGACTGTAATACTGCTGATTGAACTGAATCACAATCTGCTCGGTATGATGCCAATCTTCAATCATTTTAAAGTATTGATTAAAGAAAAAACGGTTTTTACCCCAATTGTTCAGGCTTTCCAGTTTTGGGTATTTTTTATTTTCAACAAATTCACTGTATACATGCTGAATATCATCAAAAACGTGTAGGGTTTTCATGACTCACCTGCCTAGATTTTATAATGTGACCTTTGCAACGGTTTTAATCTAGCAACCGAATTTGAATAACAAATGACAGTCTTATTGCAAAACTGTCATGTTTAAAAAGATGAAACGCAGATATTCAACGGCATGATCGCTTTGCCGGGAAAAACGCAAGAAAAACAAATCATGTGCTCATCAAAAATATCCATTTCTCTTTAATTTAACCCGGACCCAACTAAAAACTTAAAAGCAATGTAACTCACCTGCAACATCATGTTATCCATCTGTAATTTTAGTTGAATATTCACACAATTAGGCCCAACTAACGTGTTCCCTTTTAAAAAATGAATCGCCCTAGCATTAATATAACCAGTACAAAAAACCTCTTAATTCTCACGATTGAGTAATTCCCATGAATATGATTAAAACTGCTATCACTATCGCTGTAGTTGCAGGTACAACCTCTGCTATGGCTGCTACTGCTGTAGAAACCACGCCAGCTGCCAAGGTTGCCGCATTAAAAGCACAAGTAAAAGCAGACACCATTCAAACCGCAAGCACTGTTAAAGCAGCAGCTGCTACAACAAAAGAAAATGTTGAGCTTAAAAGCAAAACTGCTGCACATAAAACTGTCGCTGCCAAAAATGCAACTGTAGCCAAAACAGCTAAGCTAAAAGATGCCACTGTTGCTAAAACCGTAGTAGCAAAAGAAAAAGCTGTCGTTGCCACTCAAACTGCCGCTCACAAAACAGAAGCCGCTAAAGATGCCGCTGTAGCTAAAACTGTAGCAACTAAAGACGCAGCTGTAGCAAAAGCGGTGGAAGCGAAAGACGCAACTGTTGCTAAAACTGTTCAAGTAACAGATGCCACTGCTGCTAAAACTGTCGCTGCAAAAGATGCAACTGTAGCCAAAACAGCTGAAGTAAAAGAAAGCGTTGCTGAAAAAGCAGATGCTGCTAAAACTGAAGTCAAAGCTGAGAAAAAAGGCTTCTTCTCTTGGTTTAAAAAATCTGCGGCTTAATCTGCATCGCGCATTTTAACCGTAAAAAGGATGCCATTCATGAGCATCCTTTTTTAGTTAGCGTGAAAAAGATGGTGATCCACATACTGCCCAACTAGCGAATAGCATTATTCGGTGTATTGGTTCGCTGTTGTTGCAACTGTCTGATGATGTCATTTTGTGAGGTATTTTCCAGAATACCCAAGGAAAGTTGCTCTCTAGCGATTTGTACATTGACTGCTCTACGGTCTATCCCAAAAGGTGCAAGAATAATATACAGACCTTCTCGTGGATCAGGTGACTGCAAACCGCGGGCAATCGCCAGAACATATTGCTGCAATACCCATGGCAAGCTGTTGATGTCTGGCATAGGTGCTTCAGGAACTAGATCGATGGTCATCAACATAGTGGGGTCAACCACAAAATTTTGTGTATCTAGCTGGATCTGCATAATTCTATGTTGCAAAACTCGCTCTCTTTGAGGATCTTCACGATATTCAATAACTCGCGTGGTTTCAGCGCTTAACTTGGAGTCTGTTAAGGGGATTAATCCGGTAGTATCCGTTATATCGGCAAAAGCAGAGGAAATAGAAAAGCTTGCGGTAATCATGACAATTGCGCAGGATAAATTTTTTAGCAGCTTCATGGCAGTTCTACTCAACAATGAATTGAAGTAAATAAACAACCGTCGACAGCTATAATTGTATAGTTTATGCGCCTTTCAGCCACTTGCCCCGGACCAGTGGTCTTGCAAGACATTCTAACTTTCGTTAAAAAACCGGTTCATTTCACCTACTGAAAAAACATCAAATCTGCGTCTATAAAAAAGTGCTGTGCTGAACCATGTTTCTATAAATCAGATTTTTATCTTCTCCTGCTTAGGCTGCCCTGCTGACATAAAAATTCCGTCATAATCTTTATTTTTCTCGCATTCCGACGCGCAAAAGTACAGGAAATGTTACATCTAAGTATTCTGGTCCTGCTTGCAAAACCTCTGAAATCGGCTGCAGCGGGTCATCCGTGTTGTGGTCGTGATAATGCTTGAGCGCCGACCAGGTGTTTAAATAACTGATCAGCTGCTGCGGAGTCCATCGATATTCCAGGCGCAGCTCTGGAACTGCCTGCTCATAAAAAGGAAACGGAATGGTTTGATACAGCTCATCAATATAACGGCGTTCACGATCCCAATACTCTTTTAAGGTTTCAGCATACAGCTGCTGAACCAAGGCATTGATTGCCGCATCCTGAACCTGAATGAGACCATAGCCAATAACCGCCAGCACCCCTTGAGGTTTAAGCACCCGTTTGACTTCTTTATAGAATGCATCGAAATCAAACCAGTGAATCGCTTGTGCCACCGTCACCAAATCGACGGAGTGCTCCGGAATCGTGGTCTGCTCTGCCACCTGTAGCTGATAGCTGACATTTTCAAAATAAGGGGCCTGCTGTAATTGCGCTGCGCTAATATCAGTCGCCACCACATGCTCGAAATACGGTGCCAGAAGCTGGGTAAACTGCCCCGAACCGGCACCACAATCCCAGGCAAAAGTTCGTTCAGGTACATGCTTTAAAATTTCCTGGACAATTTCTGCAGAATAAGCCGGACGGGCCTGTTTATAGCGCAAGCTGTCATCAGAAAACAGATCTTTCATTTAACGATGCTCATAATATTTATAAATTTAATCAATGACCTGATCAATTCTAAAACTGGTCTGGGCAATGAGCACCCGCTGATCATTCAATTGATAATATTTAACATCGTATGGAGCCAATTTCCAGCTCTGGGCAGGATTAAAACTGACCCGGTGGTTCCCGACTGGCTGAGCATATAACGGAGTAATGATCTCTGAAGAACATGACTAGCTCACAGGCTGAAAACAGCCCCAATTTTCAACTGCGCAGGCATTTGCCACTTTCTCGCGGCGGCAAATATAGGCTTCGCTGGCAAAGCTAAGGATTTTTTCAAAAGAAAAATGATTACTTTTTCGGTGTCGGTAGCTCAGGTACAGAAAAATTATTTATAGAATGTTCAATCGTACCAATGCTGACATTTTTCAGGTCGAGCTGTATATGCATATCACGATCGATGGGCTGCATACTGTTGCTATTGCTACGATCAATATGCTGCATACTGTTGCTACGGTTTATACCAAAGGGTTGCAACATAATATACAAGCCTTGTGTAGGATCACTCGACTGTAAACCCTGAGCAATACTCAATACATACTGTTGTAGAAAGGGCGATAACGAATTTAGGTCGGGTTGTGCTTGTAAGGGCTGAATTTCCAGATTGGCAACCACATGGCTGTCGATCATAAAGTTTTGTGCTTCACGTGAATTACGAATAACTTGATGCTGTAAAGCACGGAGATTTTTTTCATCATTCTGATACGGCACAATCCCGGTTTCTGTACGTAACTCTGGCTCGGCCAGTACGTGCAGGGTGGGTAAGGTCACCGCGTCATCCGCGTGGACCATCATGCTCCATGGACAGCCCAATATCAGCAGCAAAGGATATATTTTTATAAATTTCATAAACTTGTCTCGCAACGTAATTTCAGGACAATGCAGTTTTACACCATGCAAGAAAAAAATTTTTCACTGCAACCGTATACGTTTTATAGCCTACCTGAAAATCAATTTTGGCTCACCTTGACTCGGATAAACGGTCTTTTTCACTTTCTTGAATCTATTATGGGTATGCAATTTTTCTTGGAATTTTAATGCGCTTTGCATGTAATTATAATTCTCTATGACCAACCTAGAGGCGAAAAAAAAACCTCAAACAGTGTTTGAGGTTTTTTTGAATATGGTGGCGAGACCCAGGATCGAACTGGGGACACACGGATTTTCAATCCGTTGCTCTACCTACTGAGCTATCACGCCGATGCGGTGTATTAAGCCGTATCTGTTCTCAATAGTCAATATAATTCATGACATTTTTATTTAATCGAATATTTTTTACCCAAAAAAAATCCCTGATGGGATCAGGGATTGAAATCTTGAAATAGATTTTAAATATGGTGGCGAGACCCAGGATCGAACTGGGGACACACGGATTTTCAATCCGTTGCTCTACCTACTGAGCTATCACGCCGATGTCGCGTATTAAACAGTTTAAGTGTTTTTCAGTCAAGCAGGTTTTTAGCTTTTTCAAGCAAGTGCTTACTTTTAAGGCAAATTGATGTTTATTTGCTTATTTTTTATTTAAAATTCAATGGATCATCTAAGCCAGCATTATTTTCAGGCATAAAAAAACAGCACCATGGCTGCTTTTTTATTTTTATCAGGCTTAAATTTTTTCCAGATGTGCCAGACAGCGATGAATGGCTCCACAGCCCGGTTCAAACCTCTTCACGCCTTTTTCTTCTTCCATTCGGCACACTTCACTGACCAGTCGTTCTGCGACTCCACGTCCACGGTTAGCTGGATGGACCACAATATTTTCCAGCGTCCGGCTTTCCCCCTGCCCGGTACACCAAATTGCCCCAATCAGTTTAGTATTAAATTCTGCTGTGTAAACTAAGGTATACTGAGCCAAGTTTTGCTCTAGTTGTTCAATGGCATCCTGCCCATCCCCAAATTCCGGGCTGGTGTCATACAGTCGCTCAAGCTGGCTGCGCACTTCGTCATTTTCTAGTGAAGTATAAGCATGTACGGTAATAGGCATTGATTAACCCTCCTGAGCAATCTAATATGCGATAATTTCGTCATCGCGAAAAAAACATTTTACATCATCGTTTTTGAGGAACGTGTCTATGACGCAACGTATCAGTGAAGTGGTAAGAAACACTAACGAAACCAAAATCCGAGTTCGTGTGAATCTTGATGGTACAGGTCAAGGCACTCTCAATACAGGTGTTCCATTTTTAGATCATATGATTGATCAAATCAAGCGACACGGCTTATTTGACATTGATATTCATTGTGATGGTGACCTGGAAATTGATGACCATCACACCGTAGAAGACTGTGGTATCACTCTAGGTCAGGCATTTGCCCAAGCCCTGGGTGATAAAAAAGGCCTACGTCGTTATGGTCACTTCTATGCCCCACTGGATGAATCTTTAAGCCGTGTTGTGGTTGATTTATCTGGTCGTCCGGGCTTGTGGATGGATATTCCATTCACTCGCGCACGTATTGGCAGCTTTGATGTTGATCTATTCTCTGAATTTTTTCAAGGTTTTGTGAATCACGCCTTAATGACCCTGCACATTGATAACCTGAAAGGCAAAAACAGCCATCACCAGATCGAAAGCGTATTTAAAGCATTTGCCCGCGCACTCCGTATGGCCTGTGAAGTCGATCCACGTGCAGAAAATACTGTTGCTTCAACCAAAGGTACTTTGTAATGACCCGTATTGCCCTTCTTGACTATGGTATGGGAAATTTACACTCCGCAGCCAAAGCCCTGGAACATGTCGGCGCAACTGTAGATGTTACCAATGATCCCAAACTGATTGCCCAAGCCGATAAAATCGTCTTTCCGGGTGTCGGTGCCATGCGTGACTGTATGCAAGGCATGCATGAAGCAGGTATTGATGAAGTGGTACGCCATGCCGTATTCAATAAGCCTGTGCTGGCGATCTGTGTCGGCATGCAAGCCTTAATGCAACACTCGGAAGAAAATGGCGGTTCAGATGCGCTAGGTATTTTTGCCGGTGAAGTAAAGCGTTTCCCGGATATGGCCGGTTTAAAAGTGCCACACATGGGCTGGAACCAGGTGCATCAGGCAGACCCAAGCCATCCAATGTGGAAAGACATTGAACAGGATGCGCGTTTCTATTTCGTGCATAGTTTCTATGTTGAACCTGAAGACAAGAGCATTGTGGCAGCCACCTGTGACTATGGTTTAGAGTTCTGTACGGCGCTGCATAAAGAAAACCTGTTCGCTACCCAGTTCCATCCGGAAAAGAGTCATACTGCCGGTTTGCAGTTACTGAAAAACTTTGTGGAATGGGATATCTAAGGCTCTTCCAACTTATTTTAAAAAGCCCAGTTTCGACTGGGCTTTTATTTTGCCTAAAATACGAAAAGCGATTAAGCTGAATACAAACCAAGAAAACTATTGATGATTATGGAAGAGCAACTGCTTTACACCCTGCCCGGCAAAGAACAAATTCAGGCCTTCCCTTTATTTAAAAACCTTCCGATGCAACAGATTCAGGTAATTCACAGCCTGGAACAATGTCATGCTTTGGAAGCAGAATTAACACACTATGCTGTTCTGGGTTTTGACAGCGAATCCAAACCCACCTTTGAAAAGGGCGAAGTTGCAACCGGACCGCATCTGATTCAGCTGGCGACCTTGGACAAAGCCTACCTGTTCCAAATGAATGATGAGATTTGGGAATTTTTAAAGCCGATTTTTGCCAGCCGTGACCAGATTAAAGTTGGCTTTGGCTTAAAAAATGATGCCCATCTATTCCGTAAAAAAGGTATTGAACTAAACAGTGTGATTGAACTGTCGAAATGCTTTTCTGCTTTTGGCTTTACCAATCCAATGGGACTGAAAAATGCCATGGCACTTCTATTTCAGGTGAACTTTCCCAAAAGTAAAAAAACCAGCACCTCGAACTGGGCACGTAAAACGCTGACTCCTCAGCAGATTGACTATGCGGCTGCCGATGCCTATGCCCCGGTTTTAGTGTTTGAAGAATTACTGCGCTTAGGCTTGCTGCCCAAACATATTCCCAATACCACATTAAAGTTACGCATTCGCCCCAACAAAATAAAAGCTGCAACTCATGCTTAGAGATTTGCCAATACTTTGCTAAGATGGAACACAATGAATTCAATAAGATTGGGCAAGGAGCGAAAGCATGCTGATCATCCCTGCAATTGACCTGAAAGATGGCAAATGTGTCCGTTTAAAACAAGGCCGTATGGAAGACGATACCGTATTCTCTGACGATCCGGTTGCAACTGCACAGCATTGGGTCAATGAAGGCGCACGTCGCTTGCATTTGGTGGATTTAAACGGCGCTTTCGCAGGTACACCGATTCATAAACCTGTGGTTGAAGCCATTGCCAAAGCACAACCAGAGCTGCCAATTCAAATTGGTGGTGGTATCCGTTCACTGGAAACCATTGAACATTATCTGGATGCCGGTGTGTCTTTTGTGATTATCGGGACCAAAGCAGTTCAAAATCCTGAGTTTGTGGAAGAAGCATGCAAGAAATTTGCCGGCCACATCATTGTCGGTATCGATGCCATGAATGGCATGGTGGCAACCGATGGCTGGGCCAATGTCACAGATGTAAAAGCGACTGACCTTGCAAAACGTTTTGCTGATGCTGGCGTATCAAGCATTGTCTATACCGACATTGCACGTGACGGTATGATGCAGGGTGTAAACATCGAGCAAACTGTTAACTTGGCGACTTATTCAGGTCTTCCTGTGATTGCCTCTGGTGGTGTGACCAATCTGGATGATGTCCGTAACTTGAAAGGCCAGCCGGGCATTTTAGGTGCCATTACCGGTCGCGCCATTTACGAAGGCACACTGAACCTTCGTGAAGCGCAATTACTGTTAGATGAACAATCACTTTAATTCCGTGATGTATCTCCAAGAGGTCTTCGGACCTCTTTTTTATTTCTGATATTTTTAAAAATCACTTCCTGTGTAAGCATGTCCTATTTTCCCTCTTGCCTGAAAGCCAAAGCACCGCAACTTGCCTTAATTTTAATTACCCTGGTTTGGGGTGGCTCGTTTATCACCGTGCAATATAGCTTAAACTTTGCCAGCCCGATGTTTTTCGTCGGTTGCCGTTTTGCTGCTGCCATGTTGTTTGTCAGCCTGTTTTCCTGGAAGGATTTAACCGCAATCCAACTGAAAGAAATTGCCGCAGGAGCTGTCATTGGTCTGGTGATTGCGCTGGGTTATGGCACGCAAACCATTGGACTACAAAGCATCAGCAGCAGTGAATCGGCTTTTTTAACCGCGCTGTATGTACCTCTGGTGCCGATTCTTTTATGGCTATTGTTCCGTAAAACCCCGCAATTCATGACCTGGTGTGGCACAGTGCTGGCCTTTTTAGGTCTGGTCTTTTTAACCGGAAATGGGTTTGGTGCAATCCAGCTGAGCTTTGGTCAGATCATTACCCTCTTGGGTTCAGTCGCTATTGCGATGGAAATTATTCTGATCGGATTTTTTGCCGGTAAAGTCAATGTCCGCCGTGTCACCGTGATTCAACTCGGCTTTGCCTCGATTTTTGCTTTTTGCATGATGCCTTTGGCTGGTGAAAGCTGGAATCCAGTTTTTTCCTGGCCTCTGGTGATCATTTTAACTGGCTTAGGTTTTGCTAGTGCCGCCATTCAACTGGTGATGAACTGGGCACAACGTGCAGTCGACCCTGCGCAAGCTGCCATCATCTATTCCGGTGAGCCAGTTTGGGCAGCTTTAATTGGTCGTATTGCGGGGGAGCGTTTGCCCTTACTGGCCATCCTTGGTGGGGTGTTGGTGGTTTTAGGGGTCATTGTCAGTGAATGGAAACCGAAGTTTTTGAAGAAAAATAAAGAAGTGAATCCTTAAAAGATCTCTTTCTGCTGAATATTTCTCTAAAGAAAATTCCTCATCTTCCAGGAGCGGTTAGGAAAGGTTAATTTCAAGAGCACGAGAAATTCGAATTTTTCACTGAAAATATTGCCCTCTCCCCAATCCTCTCCCACAGGGAGAGGAAGAATCATTATCGGTTTTTGTGGAAGGAAAGAGATATTTAAAACGACACCATCTTCCCCGGATTAATCAACGCACCCAATCCATAGGCGCTTTTTGCTACCGGAATGACCACGGGTGCCAGTGCACGACCAAACAGAATATCCTGATGATGAATACGGGTCAGCATATTAAAGTCATCCGCTTTGCCACAGAAATCATCAGCAATCGCCTTACCGATACGTACCGTTTGCGCCACGCCATGACCGCTCCAGCCCTGTACGGCATAGATGGGGAATTTGTTACCAAACTTACGGCTATCTGCCGCGCCATTCATGGTCAGGTCAGTGGTTCCACTCCAGACAAAATCCAGCTCGACACTTTTTAACTGCGGAAATACATGTTGAATCCGGCCCAATAAATACTGATGGGTTTTTTCAGGATTCCAGCATGAACCTGTCCCCTCCCCACCAAACAGCAAGCGGTTTTGCGATACACCACGATAATAGTCGATCTGGAATTGCGTATCATAGACAGGTGCATCTGTTGGTAATAATTCTTTTAAATCAAATTCTAATGGAGCTGTGGTACAGACATAGGTATAGAACGGAATCGTGGTCTGATTATTCTTTTGCAGCAACTTAAAGGAGGCATGATGCACCCCCATCACCACACTTTTACGGGCTTTGATCACGCCACTGGTGGTGGTCACATAAATACCATCTTCCCGTTCTTCTACTACAGTGACTTCAGTTTGCTCATAGACTTTGCCGCCATTTTTACAGAAACCATAAATGAGACCGCGGTTTAAAGCCAGGGGATGAATATGTCCACCCAGAGCATCCAGCAAACCACCACAATAATTGTCAGAGGCAATGTGTTCTTTCAGCTCATGCTTGCCCACTACTTGAGTATGGGCCTCACCCAAAAACTTGCGTGCATCGGCACCTTGAGTTAAACCAACCAGATGCCCTTCATGTACGGCAGCGGTGATATGGCCACGTTTACGCTGCAAGTCCAGATTGTATTGGTCTGCAATCGAATCAATTAAGGACATCGCTTCGGTTGAGGTAAAGTGCCAGAGTTTTTTGGCATCTGCATAACTGAAATGTTCAATCATTTCTGCCGCTTCCCAACGTGCCAAGCCTGGGGTCAATTGCCCGCCATTTCTTCCAGAAGCCGCACTGCCAATCCGGTTTTTCTCGACCAGAACCGTCTCCACCCCCTGCTCAGACAGATGTAAGGCCGTCGAAGCACCCAGCAAGCCGCCACCAATCACCACCACATCACATTCAATATCGGCACTCAAGGCATCAAACTGGTGCCATTGTTCCAGTGAACTTTCATAGTAATTCGCAGGATGCCCAAATGCACCATGCTTTGGATTAATCCAGTTCCATTCCTTGCCACTTTGCTGGTTTATGCTGGCTTTAAATTCTACGTCATTTAAAAATACTGGCTTTTGTATATTCATGTTCACTCTTCCCATCTTCAATTCATTTCAAAATTTGCGGCAATCTTTTAGTAGGCATTGCCAATCACAATGTTTTGCTTTTTCAGTTTTTTGTACAGGAAGATCACAATCCCGACAGACAGCCAGCCACAACCAAACAACAGTGCGGAACGCTCCAGGTTGAACCATAAACACATGATCACGCCGACCGAAATAAACGGTAAAATCAGGTTTAAAAAGATATTTTTCATCCCGTGGCGTTGCTGCTCACGGACATAGAATTTGACGAAAACTGAAAAATTGACTGCGGTAAAGGCAATCAAGGCCCCGAAACTAATCATGCTCACCACAGTTGCCAGGTCAAGGGCGATGGCCGTCAGAGAAATCAAACCAACCAACAGTACTGCATAAAGCGGTGTACCTAATTTGCTGTGAACTTGCCCAAAAGTTTCTTTATGAAAAATACCATCTTTACCCATAATATGAATCAGACGGGATGCACTGGCATGGGTTGCCAGACCTGAAGCAAAGGTATTCATAATTTGTGCACACAAAAATACCGACTGGAACAATGCTCCACCGACATACAGCACAATTTCAGGCAAGGCTTCATCCGGGTTGTTAAAACGGACATTGCTTGGAAAATAGAGTTGAATAAACCAGGATGCCGTCAGGAAAATGATACCGCCTGACAGTGTAGTGAGCATCACCGCACGTGGAATGGTTCGTTTCGGATCTTGAGTTTCATGCGACATGGTGGTCACCGCATCAAAGCCCAGAAATGAAAAGCACAGGATGGATGCCCCTGCAATCAAGGGTAGGATGGAGCTGTCACCATTAAATAACGGCGCAAGAGTCAACACATGCTCATAACCTTGTCCCTCACCTACACCGCGAATCACCAGATAGATGAATAGCACCATCAGTAATAAAGGTGCGATCACAAAGACCAGACTGAGATTGGCAAGGAAATTAATGCGGAAACAGTTAATGAGTGTGACCAGGCCTGCAAACAGCGTGACCCACATCCAGTAAGGTACGCTGGGAATAACCGCTTCCAGATAAATCCCGGCCAACAAGGCATTCACTAAAGGCAGCAAGATGTAGTCGAGCAAGGAACACCAGCCCACAAAGAAGCCAGCTTTGGCTCCACAAGATTCTGCGGTGTAGGTATAGGCAGAACCGGGTTTTTCAGTTTGCCGGCTAAAGCGTGCATAGCTAAATGCAGTCAGCAGCATCGCCACCAAAGCAAAAATATAAGCCAAGGGTACCCGGCCATCGGTGATTCCGGACACAATACCAAAAGTATCAAACACCACCATTGGGGTCATATAGGCCACACCAAGGATGACGACTTGCCATAACGACATTTTTTTGAAAGAGACTTGTGTTTTCTCCATAGCTGTCACCTTAACATTATTTATTTGAGTTATTTGTTCATTTGCAACGACTATGCCATATAATAAAAAATAAATATTTAATCCTGGTACGAGTAAATGCCAAAGTACAGTTTAGAAACTCGAAAAGCAGCCATTCAAATGTATAAAAAAACTGATTACAAAGTTGCAGTATGCAAAGAATTCAACATTTCTCGTGTGACACTGGATGCATGGATCAAGCTGGAAGAAGAAACCGGAGACTTAGTGCCAAAACCGGCAAAAAACCGCGGTGCACCGAGTCATATTAAAGACTGGGATGAATTTCAAGTATTTGTAAAAAATACAAAATTTAAGAATATTAGCGACCTTGTAATATTATTTGAGCAACGTTTTGGCTACGCAGTTTCGTATGCGGTTTTGGTGCGCGCAATTCATGTTTTAGGACTACGCCGCCGTCGCGGTCGATTTTATTCTTAAGCCTAAAACCCGTCTAAATTAAAATAAAAAAAGAAATTAAATTTATATAAATAAATGTACATTAATGTAAAGTTATTTTATTAAAAATGTAAACTATAAATATTAAAAAAGTAAAACTATTAAAATAAAAAAGTAAATTTTAAATATTAAAAAAGTAAAGTAGATTAACTAAAAAAGTATGCTATAAAAGTTAAAAAGGTAAACTGATTTTTTACAAAAGAATTAAATTAATGCATCTGTTTAAACAGATGATTCATTATAGCGCATAAAAAAGGTGGCTATTGCCACCTTCATTTTTTAGATCTGTTGTTATTGATACATAGGCTGATTGTCATTCAAACAAATAATACCGCGAATAGCACGATAGACAATCCAGATCCAGGAAATGCCAATCACCAGCAAACAAAATACACTTGCGCCTAAGGCAACCCCAGTAAATACATCCATGTTTTCACCGGTAAAAAACAGGAAAATAAAAGGAATAAAGGCAATCAGGTTCCAAAACAGATACCACCAGAAGGTCCGGATTTGCCAGCTAAAATGGCTTTCAAAAATGGAACCCCGTACATCATTGCGCTTTATATAGTTAATGATCAGGGCAACAACGGCCAATAAGCCTCCCGTAAAAATGGCAATAATGTACAGGATATAAAGAATTAAAGTCAGGGTACGGTTGGGATCTTGATCGATAGAATAATTCATTATTATACCTTTTAAGTAATCGTTCCCCCTTTTAAAATTTCAGCACATTAAAAGGAGAAATCAGCCATAAAATCAAAAGTATGTTTAAGGCTATAGTACAAAAATAAATCTTTCTAAAGGGTTGTTTTTGTGTTTTATGACGCAGCTTTTCCTGAGCCAGCCATGCCGTAGGCCAGCCGCCCAGAAAAGATAGCAGATGCAGGGTTTGCTCGGGTACGCGGCGATTACCTTGCAAGGCAGCTTCTTTATCTTGAGCGTACATCCAGTAAGTGATGGCATTAATGATGCTAATAAATAACAGCACCATGCCACTTAATAAACCCGCTATGGTAAACACGGCCAGAGCCAAAATATAACCGATACAGGCAATTTGCATCGGTTTTAATTTTTGTGCCGGTTGCTTGGAGAGCTTTGGCTTGCTCACATTTTTTTTGGTTTGTGACGCTTTAAGATAAGTCACCTGCTGGGCACGATAACGTCCATCTCCATCCAGCAAGACCGTATATTCAAGCGCACAACCCACAATCGGACGGGGCCCTTGACGGGCAAAATCCTTAATGTGTAGAAACACGCGATCTTTCGAGGCATCATTGGGCTGAATAAAACCATAGCCTTTTTCATCAAACCATTCGACCAATCGCCCCTGATCACGCATTTTTATATCCTATATCAAGCCGTCACAAATTTTAGTCGTTCTACCAGCATATTACGCATTTCCAAAGGATTTTTCTGAAGAATATCATCTCCTGTACGTCCTTGTTGTGCATTTTTTTGTGCGACTTGTAAACGCATCAGCCAAAACCGTGCTGCCGCCATGGCCAGATAAATTTCCAGACAGGATTTTTCATCCTGAGTCAGAGGACGCACCGTTTCATAAGCTTCTAAAAAAGCGTGGGCTTTCGCTTCATTTAAATGCACCTCGGGATATTCGGTGCAGAAGTCATTTAAGGTAATGGCAATATCAAACAGAAATTCATCTTTATTTAACTCGTAAAAATCCAGGATTCCTTTCAATTCATTGCCTTCAAACAAGGTATTGTCACGGAACAAATCGGAATGAATAAAGCCTTTGGGACGGTTTGGATAGACGGCAGTGAGTGCGTCATAAAGCCCCAGCACTTCACTGAGCAGAATAGAATCGGCAGGATTTAGAGTCGGTTTTAATTCTTTCGCCACTTGAAGCCAGTAATTGTGGTTACGATATTCGGCCCGTTCCAGTGGAAAACCCTGTAAGGCAATATGGATTTTCGCCTGAGCCACAGCAATGGCCTGTGCCTGTTCCAAAGTTGCTGGCATGGGGTGCTTACCCATCATGCGTGGTGCTATCTGCGCAGGCTTACTTTTTAAAGGATGAATAGCCTGCCCTGCATAATTTAACGGTACAGGCACGGCTAAACCTTGCTGACCTAAATGCTCCAGTACCGGAACCAGTTCTGCGGCGCCCTGCTCATCCATCTCTTCAAATACGGTCAGTACATACTGCTTTGCATTTTCACAGACTAAAAAATAGTTGGTATTCTGAATCCCGCCTTGAATCGGAATCAGCTCCAGCACCTCTAATCCATAAGGTGCTGCAAACGCCTGAACTTCCTGTAAAGTCAAAGGGGTATAAACCGACATAGAAAACCTGCAAAAAAACTTACATAATTTTGATAGAATACCTGCTACAACTACCAAGGTGTAGCACCTTCGTGGCGAAGTTTCATAATCGGCTGTTATTTTTGGAAAAAATTATGCTTGCTAAACGTATTATTCCTTGCCTTGACGTAGATAATGGTCGAGTGGTGAAAGGCGTACAGTTCCTTGATATTCGTGATGCAGGCGATCCGGTCGAAGTAGCACGCCGTTATAATGAACAAGGTGCCGATGAAATTACCTTCTTGGACATTACTGCAACCTCAAGTGGTCGCGATACCACTTACCGTACCGTTGAACGCATGGCCGAAAGCGTGTTTGTTCCCTTAACCGTAGGTGGCGGTGTGCGTAAGGTGGAAGATATCCGCCTGTTGCTGAATGCCGGTGCCGATAAAGTCAGCATTAACTCGGCTGCAGTATTTAACCCGGAATTTGTTCAAGAGGCTTCGCAACGCTTTGGTGCCCAATGTATTGTAGTGGCGATTGATGCCAAAAAAACCGGCGACAATAAATGGGAAATTTTCACCCATGGTGGCCGTAAACCGACCGGCATTGATGCCATTGAATGGGCAGTCAAAATGGCCGATTACGGTGCGGGCGAACTTTTAATTACCTCTATGGATGCCGATGGCACCAAAGCCGGTTATGATCTGGCCTTAATGCGTAACATCAATGACCGTGTCACCATTCCAACCATTGCTTCTGGTGGCGTGGGTAACTTGCAGCATTTGGCTGATGGTATTCTTAAGGGTGGTGCAGATGCAGTACTTGCAGCTTCTATTTTCCACTTTGGTCAATACACCATTCAGGAAGCCAAACAGTATCTGGCTGCACAAGGGATTGAAATGCGTCTCTAAGAAGTGACACGAGTTAATCTAAAAAGAGTGGTCCTTTCCACTCTTTTTTATTTATAGACCAGCTCTGAAATCAGACCCGCATAAAAAGTGCAGATAAAAAAAGGGAGTCTTGAAGACTCCCTATAAACCAAGAAAACTACAGCGCGGTTTCTTGAAAAGAAAAACAGTAAAATGACATATACAGTGACTCGTCAACTTAACTGGGCCAGCCTGATTGCGAAAACAAATATATAACAAATAATAATAAAAACATTGACTATTAATACTGAAAATATTGACAAATTACGACAAGATCTCGGCAGTCGTGACTTCTAGCTATTTTATCGCGCAATATCTTCCTGATCGATAAAACTTACACTTCATTCTAAAAAAATAACTAATTACCCTGTTTTTCCACCCATTTCGCCGGAAAATAACGCTCGGTTATACCGTTCAACAGATTTGAAACTATGTCGGGCAGCAAAATTCCTAAGGGATTTTCCTCCTGCAATTCTGGGGCTGAAATCACCCGAGTTCCCAAAATGTAATCAAACCAGGGTTTGGTCACGCACCAGTTGGCATCCTGATTGGAATTCATATGATGATCATAATGCCAAGGAATTTTTTTCATGGCCCACTCTGGCTCTAAATGGGCGCGGCGGTGAATATAATAATAATTACAGGCACTATATACCGTAGACAGTGCCATGCCTTTGGAGACCGGATAAAATAGCGTGCCAAAAACGCCCGCAACCACAGTCAGTGAAATAATTTCATTTTTAGTGCGCCAATTGGCAAGACCTTCGACATAGCCATGGTCATGAAATGCCGTTTTTCTGACTTCACGATGATGCTCCCAATGTGATTTCATGCTGTCTGGCACCGGACTATAACGCGGCTTTCCACTGCGATGTGTGCCATGCAAAATATATTTGTGTGCGATCCATTCAAAGCCATTGGCCACCACCAAACCCAACAAGAAACCTTTCCACATTATCGCTTTCTCCCTATTCTGTATTGAATATAGGCAATGAAATGTGCTAAATATTGACCTTAAAATAAAACTTCATTGACAAATTACGACAATAAAAAGATCAATATGCATCAGTTTAAAGATTACACAGGCTCTGTATATGGCGGACTTGGGCATTTACTTTATGCCTATAGTCAGGCCAAAGGCTTAGCCATTTCTGAAAAACTTGAACAAGTTCAGAACTTGGAACGCTTTGACTTTTGTCTTTGGCGCGAATTACTGACCGATGTAGATCAGCATTTAAAAATTCCTGCACTCGGCTTAGAGATTGCCGAATATGTACAACCCAAACATCTCGGCATCATTGCCTATATTGCCCTGTCCTGTAATACCTTAGGTGAAGCTTTGTATCGTTATCATGACCTGCATCGTTTGATCTATGATGGCAGCCCCTTACAAGCCGACATGCTGGGGGATTATTTGGCCATTGGCTGGGGAAGTGTTCCTTTTCATCTGACCACTCAAGTCAGCAATGAAATCGCAATTGCCGTGATGTTTCAGTTCCTGAAACATTCTATGGAATTTGAAGATATTCATATTCATGAGGTTCACTTTACCCATCCGGCACCCAAGAATGTCGCGTTATACGAACAGTATTTCCATTGCAAAGTCCGTTTTTCTCAGCCTGTGGCGCAAATTATTTTACCAGTTGCCGAGCTCGCCAAGCCTTTTCGTCAAGGAGACCAAACCCTGCAACATTTGCTGATGCAGCAAGCTCAGGCACTCTTGGATAAACTTCCGAATTCCACCCAATTAGATGAACGTCTGCAACAAGCTATTCTCACCGGACTGCAAAAAAACCTGTATCAAATCGAACCGATTGCCAAGCAGCTCAGTATGTCGGTACGGCAATTGCAACGCCATTTACAACAACAAGGCACCACCTATCAGCAGCGTATGCAGGAAGTACGACATTTATTGGCGGAGCAATATTTAAAAGATCGGCATCTCAGCCTGCAAGAAATTGCCTTATTGCTCGGCTATTCCGAGCAAAGTGCCTTCCAGCGTGCTTTTAAAAAGTGGACAGGCATGACACCGCAGCAATGGCGACAACAACAATACGTATAAAATCGCCTTCAAATCGTCAGATGCATGTCATATCTATTCAGCATGTTATGATTAATCAACCAGCAATTCCCGATTAATATAAAATATCCTGAAGAATAAAAAAGCTCACGTCGGTGAGCTTTTTTTATGTTTCACATGGAACATAAGCGCTGCTTATAAAAATGGATTTTCAATTTCCTGTTCATTCTGACGGTCAATTTTTTCCGGAAGATGAGCTTCATTTTCCAAAGCACTGACCACAGCATTGACAAAAGCCTGCAAGGCTTTCGCTGCCTGAAGCCCGGCCTGATCTTTGGTTAGCTGTAAATTGCCATAAATACTGACACAGTCTTCTTGATTTTCTAAGGTGAGGTCGTGAATGGCATGCGATTCGGTACCATTTTCAAAAGGCTTGAACATTGTATTCTCACTGATCTTTGTTGTTATTAAAAAGGTAGGATGACGACTTTCATCCTACCTAAGAAAGACTTATTTCAACAACTGTAAAATGTACTGCAAAAGCCCTTCAATCAACTGTTTAATAATCGCATCTTGGGTATTTGAACCGTTCGTTGCTGCACTGCCGTTATTCTCTTGTGCAGGGGTTAAATTTGCTGAACTTGCGGAGGAAGATTTAAACTTTTTCTGCAAAGCGTTAAGCTCATCTGCACTGACTTCTTCGGCACATTGGCTTTCTGCATCCCAATGTGAATAGGCAATTTTCTGAGTTGCTTTCACTGCACTTGCCTTTAGTGGCAAATTGTAAGTATTGCGCTTCTGGTCTTCGGTTAACTGGGGAAAAATATTAATTCCTGTCAGATCTTCCAGAGCACAGATACTAATCACCTGCACTTTCGGTGCAGTATTTTTCAGGGTATTGTCGGCATAGTACACCCCTGCTGCCCCTGTTTTTGGGATATAGATGGCTTTATAGGTCGCTGTTGGAACAATCACCCCATTACCAATTGTCTTCAATTTTTTAGCTGAATACACCGGTCCCGTTACAATATAGACATCCTGCTTCTGCTTGGTCACGATCGCACGAGTCGCTTCTTCCAGCTCTCGCCAAACCTGCTGATTATTCTTCGGAGCTTGCGGCACCATATTGGCTAATGAGAAACTGTCAAACTGCGCATCTTTATTCGGCATATCGGCATTGGGTGCCATGTGTCCGCGGTCATAGCCCGAAGCTTTATAGTCTGCCAAGGTCGCTCGATATTCTGTCTTTAGACGTGTTTCTTCATGGAAATTGTCTTCACGTGGAATTTTATGGCTCAAGCGTTGTGGCGTCAGGGCTTCTGCCACCCATAAAGGTGTTTTCGATACCCCCGAATACATCACGTTAAAGCCATTAAAGCACAGCGGAAAAGTATTTTTAGTCAGGCTTTTTTTGGCCAGATACGGCGGAATATCGCGGTAAAACTGATCCAGACAGGCCGAGTTGGAGACTGATGGCAATGAAATCAGCTGTTGAATTCTTTCTTGTCCAAAGGCAATTGCAAAACTACTGGTTGCAACTACTCCCAAGATAATTTTTAAACTATTCCGCTTTAAAATTTGCATTACAGATTGACCCGTTTTACCTTTCTTGACTGCCATTTTGAGACCAACCCTCATTTTTCACGAGCTTAACAAGCAGTGAAAATGAAGTATATGTAGCAAATTTTATTTGCTTAACAATTAGCCTAAAACTGTTCAACAAAAGCACAGTTGTTGTAACAGTCTGTCTCATTTTCTAAAGCTTTTCTAACCAGTCTTAAGAGCTTTACGTATGTTTGATTGAAAAACCGATGCTGCTTATGACAAGGTAAAAATACGCAAAAAATCTGAATAATGATTGCTACGGAGTATTTTATGCATTTTAAGCTTTTAGGTTTAAGTCTGGTTACAGGAATGATGAGTGCAACGGCATTCGCAGAACCAGCCATTCAACCGGGCGATACCTTAGAAAGTCTATCTAAAGTCAAAGTAAGCACTGCAGTAAATGGTCAGGCAGGTTCGATTGAAGAATTAGTGGCTAGCGGTCAAATCCGCATTGTGGATGCAGGTCAAGTTGCTACCAAGGCAAATGCAGCGAGTTCTGAAACCGCAGCACAAGCCAGATCAGCTTCAGATGCAACTGTGGCACAAAGCTCAGAGATAAATACAGCAGCACAAGTTGATTCATCTAGCGCACAAGCAAATGAATCTGCTATTGAGCAAACAGCTCAGGCTGTATCTGACCATGTAGATCAGATACAACAGAATAGCGAATTAGCTGCACAACAGGCGGAACAAGGTTCAGATCAACAGATTGCAACTGCGCCGGTCAATCAATCTGCTGCTGATGCACAAGTCAATGCAGCAAATATGCCTCAAGCAGAACTAAGCAATGAATCTGCGGCTGCCGCACCAGCAAATCATGTTGAGACCACTGCAACCCAGGAAGCCTTTGCAGCCACTCCTGAAGCAACACAGCCAGATGATGCAGTACAAGCAGCACCAGAAGCTGCTGTAATCGATGCTCCGGTAAAGGTCTCTCCTGAAGTACCAATGACAGAGGCAACAGAGAACTAATCACGCTCTTTTTCAGGCTTTCATCCTCCAAATAAAAAACCAAGGATTTTCCACCTTGGTTTTTTATTGTCTATACGATCTGAAACTTAGATTTCGATTTGACTGCCTAATTCAACCACACGATTGGGAGGAATCCGATAAAAGTCACTCACCGGACTGGTATTGCGCTGCATCGAAATAAACAGCTTTTCGCGCCAAGAGGCCATACCGTCACCCACTGTACTAATAATTCGTTCACGCGAAACAAAGAAGCTGATTTGCATCAAATTATATTCAAGTTCAATCGATTGGTAGACCGCTTCGAGTGCCTGCGGAATATTCATCTCATCTTTAAAACCGTAAAACAGTTCAACCCGATAAAAATGGCGATTCATCATTTCTACTTGGAAGCGATCCTGATCAGCGACGTAAGGAACATCTTGAATTTTAACCGTCAAAATAATATTTTTCTGATGCAAGACCTTATTGTGCTTCATATTATGCAACATGGCATGCGGCACCACGGTGGGAGTACCCGTGAGAAATATAGCTTCCCCTTCTACCCAATTGGCTTGCTCATCGATACTTTGCACGAATATATCTAAAGGTAAGGTATCTTGCTGGAGCTTGGCGAAGGTCAGTTCACGCCCTTCTTTCCATGTCATTAATAGAAGGAAAGCAATTCCACCTATCAACAGTGGAACCCATCCCCCAGAGAATACTTTGAGTGAGGTTGCGCTTACCAATACCAAGTCCAATACCAAGAATGGAGTAATCAGCAGCATCAGTTTCGGTAGGTTCCATTTCCATGTGTAACGAATAAACACAGCAATCAGTAAGGTGTCACATAACATGGTCATGGTCACAGCCAGACCATAAGCATGAGATAAGCGTGAACTGGTTTGGAAAATCAAGATCAGTACAATAATAGAGGCCAGTAAAACCCAGTTCAGTAAAGGCACATAGATTTGTCCCTGTTCTGAGTCTGAGGTGTGTTTAATGGTTAGTCGTGGTAAATAACCCAATTGAATGGCTTGACGTGCTAAAGAGAACACCCCTGAAATAACAGCTTGAGAGGCAATGACCGCGGCCATCGTTGCCAAGAAAATCATGGGGTATAGAGCCCATTCAGGTACCAACAAATAGAATGGATTTTGAATTGCACTTGGATCGCGAAGTAATAATGCCCCCTGACCTGCATAGTTAATTAACAAACAAGGTAACACCACAAAAAACCATGCCAAGCGAATAGGAACAGGACCAAAATGGCCCATATCGGCATACAGGGCTTCCCCGCCTGTCACGGTCAGTACGACCGCACCCATAATAAAGAAGGTCATTAAGGGATGAGTGACAATAAACTGGAAAGCCCAATGTGGACTAAACATCCCCAAAACTACAGGAGTCTGAATAATGCTAGAGATTCCCAAGAATCCGAGTGCTAAAAACCATAATAAAGTTATTGGACCAAAAAACTTGCCCACAAAGGCTGTTCCATACTTTTGCATGATGAACAATATGGTCACAATCGTAATGGCGATTGGTATAATATAAGGGTCTAAAACATTTGTAGCGATAGAAAGCCCTTCAACTGCAGATAACACTGAAATTGCGGGGGTAATGATGCCATCCCCAAAAAACAGGGAAGCACCAATAAAGCCAATCGCAATTAACAGTAACTTTTTTTGATCACTAAAATTTGTATTACGCAAATTTAGGGCCAACAGCGCCATAATTCCGCCTTCACCATTGTTATCTGCACGCATAACAATGGCGACATATTTAATGGTAATGACCAGTGTCATGGTCCAAAAAATAATCGACAAAATACCCAATACATTTTCAGGGTTAATCCCCAAGCCATGTACTGTATGGAATGATTCTTTCAGCGCATAGAGTGGACTGGTTCCAATATCTCCAAACACAACCCCTAATGCTGCCAGAGTAATCGCGGGCAATGCGGCTTTTTGTGCAGTACTTTGCATATTTCGTCTTCGTTTTGAACACTATTTTTTCGCAATGATATCATTGAGCAAAAACTTTTGCTCTAAATCAATTGTTTCAACTTGGCAGAAGGGCTTTTTTTCGCTATCATCGCGGCGCAATGGTGAAGTGTCCGAGTGGCTGAAGGAGCACGCCTGGAAAGTGTGTATACGTTAATAGCGTATCGAGGGTTCGAATCCCTCTTTCACCGCCAAATTCGAAAGAACTGCAATCCAACGCAGTGTACAAAGGTTTAAATCTAAAGGGTTTAAGCCTTTTTTTATCGTATACTATTCAGCAAAAATACCCAGCAGTTCTAAAACCATGAAAATAAACTGGGAAAAATCGTCAAGATTGAGGTTTTTATATTCTCTGCTTTTGAAACATTATTTATCTTCAAAATATTTCTGGCATCCCTGAAAAAATTCCTCGTTGAAATTCATGGACGGATCATCTTTATCATCATCACATTGATCTACAGAGTTAAGATTGTCTTGTGCATAGCGATAACCATAGTATTGCTCTGTACCCTCCTCAAAGCCACCAAATTCCTGTTTTTTGTTGGACTGAAAATACAGCAATGCAGCAATGGCGATAAACATAAGTACCACGACAGTACTGATCATTTTGGTCCATTTTGTCATCTTATATATTTTCCTTGAGCTTATTGATAAACATCCCTCATCAGAGCACTTTGCCAGAAAAAAGTTACTTATCCCTACTGATGAAATAATAAGAATGGGATGCCTCATTCAAGACCCACAGCAATCCTTTATTTCTGTTGTCTGATTGGATTTTCAGGCTGTTCGTCCGGATTTTTTTGCAGATTGGCTGTCCCGATATGCTGGTCGGGTTGATCCGGTTGAGGGTTGGGTGGATTAGGGTGTTTCTGCTGGTCAGGATGTTGAATTAAAGGAACAGGCTGTTTTTGCTGATCTGGTTGTGGGTTATCTTGTTCAGTCATGGTTATCTTTCCTGTGCATTGCCATTAATCAGTTGCGCTACATCAGCATTAATCTACGCCTTAAATTGAATCTTCCAACTCCAGCCATGTTTCAATTTCCATCATTGTAACTGTGAATTTTCTAGATGATTGATCTGCAACAACCGTGATGAAATCAGCTTCACATTGATTACCAAAAGCCTGCAAAGTCCGATCTTTCATTCACATGTCACCTAAATGGCACAATTACTGCACGCTATTATTTCGCAAGCTCAGCAGGTAAATAAACCTGTTGAGATATGATCATATAAATGCAATATTTCCATGATAACAATCATATAACAGAACCTTAAATCGACCTGTAACAGCACATTGAACACATAGAAAAACTGCTATTCGGGAGTAGATATGAATACCAGCAATAATTATGTCAAACAAATCAAGAATGCTAAACGTGGTGGTTATACTCCAACGATTGCCAAGGATATGAATAAACATAAAATTCAAAAAGCCCTGCGACTGATCGAACAATGGCGAAAACTGGCCAGCGAACTTAAACCACAAATGCAAATCGATATGGCTTTAACCTTAGAAGAATGTGCTCAAGATCTGGACCAGATTTTAAGGAGTAAATAACCGGTTCAATTGAAACAGGACATGAATTTAAATAACGGGTGATTTAAAATATCCAAATCCATTTACCCTATTCAACCGCTCATTTTTTGGCTTGCGTTTTCAACGAAATTCGCTATTATTCTCTGCACGTTGCCGGCATAGCTCAGTTGGTAGAGCAACTGACTTGTAATCAGTAGGTCCACAGTTCGAATCCGTGTGCCGGCACCATTTTATACTTAGCCTCGCTTTTTAGTGAGGCTTTGTTGTTTTTGTACTTTGCTTTTAAAAATTAGAACTTTATCCCAGTCTCAGGCATTCTTTGTTGCACTGATCTGTACATAATTGACTAACCCATCCTGATACAGCTGCTGACAGAGTTTTGCAGTCATGCGAATTTTAAAGGCATCCACACCTGTGCGCTGCTTTGGCGATTGCCGCAAATGTTGAAAGTAGTTTGCAAATCCGTATAAAACGGCTTTGGACAAATCCCGAATTTCAATATTGCTAAAATCATGTTGCTGCAAGGTCTGTTCTAATCCAGATGCCGTCATCAAATGCTCCAGATTCACATCTGCAGCCTTGAGCAGCCACTTATATTTTTGCTTTTGTAGTGCATTTAAATTCAGCCATTGCTCGGACAAGATTAAATAATGGAAACCCAGTCGGCCTTTTGAATTTAAAACACTGTCCACTGAATCGAGAAATGAATTTAAATTGGAATGGTAAGCAGCATCAATGCACAGCACCACATCAAAGCGCTGTTGAAAAGGAATCTGTTTTAAATTTAAAAAGGATTGCGGGTAAATGGCCGTAATGTGCGGAAAATGTTTTTGAATTTGCATGACACAACTGGCTTGCAGTTCCACGGCTTCAATATGCCGAAGCCGATAGTGCTGTTGCCAGTACAGTAAACTTGCCCCCTGCCCGCAGCCCAAGTCCAGCAGTCGATCTTTGGCATTTAAAGATACAGCTTGCGCCAATTGATCTGCCAACTGACGGCAAGCTTCTGGATAGGACGATGTTGCATCATCCCAATAACCCAGATTGCTCCAGGCGAGTACGGCATCATCTCCTAACTGTTTCGCATTGATTGCGTATTTATGTTGAGGAAGTTTCTGCCGAATCGCTTGAAGCCATTTCATATCTTAGTAGCCGAGTTGTGGAGCAACCTCAACTTTAGGTTTTAATCCGGCAAACGGCAATGGTGCACCTAAAATCTCTGCAATATGCATGGCTGAAGTCACGGCAGATTCCAGTACAGGCAATCCATCACAAGACCATGAACCGCAATAGAACACTTTGCGGTTTAAATCATGATGACGGGCTTGCAGTTCTTTATTTAAAGCTACTGTTTGTGAATCTACTACAGCACGGGTTAAGCTCACTGAGGAGATGATTTTTTTCGGATCAATCTCTGTCACCGGCTGCCAGGTTTGGAATACGGGCGATTTACCGACCAAGGTTGGCTCAACCGAATTCAGCCAGACGGTAAATTGCTGACGGGTAAATTTACGGTCCATCATGTAGCTGAGTACAGCCCAATCTTTACGTTTTGGTGGCATTACCGATTGATCGGTATGAATCACCAGCTGGCCCTGCTCAAATTTAAATTTCTTTAACAGCGCAATATCATCAGCGAATTGTTGGTTATCCAGGAATGTTTCAATTTTATTGGTCGGTGTGGCGACAATCACACGATCAAACAGCTGCTGTTCGCCTTGCTCATTTTCAATCAATACCCTTTCTTGTTGCTGTTGAATATGGGTAATGGCAGAACCGCCACGAATTTCAATGCCTTCAATCAGCTTGTCGACCAGGGCTGGTGTACCGCCCTGCAGACGCAGCAAGGCATCGCCATCGGTCAATTGACGCAAGAAAACCAGCAAGGGTTTGGCAGGCCATTCGCCAATGGTTTTCGGGTTACAAGTACAAATGGTATACAGCACCGGCATTACGGCACCATGCCAGAACACTTCTTCGATATCATTATGATTAATGAATTCAGCCAAGGTGATGTCCTGGTGCTTCGATCTGAAGAATTTCGCAATCGCCGTCTTCAACTGCAGCATGCCTTTCACCATGCGCCAGCCATATTGCTGAATGCCTTTACGGTTATTAATAATCGGAAAATTACCAATACGGCTGCGTGAGGTGGTCAGCCAGGTTTCGGTGCGATCTTCAAATAACCAGCTGCATGCCATATAGGTACGTACAGGAAAGGTCTGGATACCCAGATAGGCCGCCAGACTGAGGGTGTTTTTCCACAAATGCGGGTTCATGACACGCAGGGGGGCATCAATCAGGCCGCCCTCGAATTCAATGCTATGGCTATCCATACCACGACCTGCCAAGGCTTCAAAAATAGTAACGCTATGTCCTGCATCTTTAAGAATTCTTGCGGTAGCTAGCCCAGCCATGCCACTGCCAATAACTGCAATATCCAAAATTATTATCCGTCAGTTACACATAAGATTATTGAAATTATGAACCAAGCCAGCTTAAAAGGCGGTATTAAAATATTCCAGAATGTATGTTTTTAACAAAACTCATCATGATGCACATAAAGTCAAAAATTACATTTATTTATATAGAAAAAACCTTGAAATAAATTTAATAAATTATTTTATTTTTAAAGCATAAAAAACAAAAAACCTTTAAAAAAAGTAATATATATTAACCATTTTTTTAACTAACGTTTTACAAAACCCTTCAATATTATTATGATAGAAAAAGTTAAAACCTGATAACTCCATCACGTTTTCATCAGCCACAACTATACAAATATACCGACAACAAAAAATTCAGTTCGCAAAAAAGCCCCTCAATTTTTAGGGGCTGTTTCTTTTTGAATCAATCCAGTGAATACCGACTTAATCTGTAACCGGAATTTCACCAAACTTACCACTATTAAAATCATTAAATGCTTGAATAATTTCATCTTTTCTATTCATCACAAAGGGTCCATAGCCTTGAATTGGCTCATTGAGCGGTTGGCCAGTCAGTAGCAGGAATTTGCTGTCTTGCAGTGCCTCAAGTCGAATATCAATTTCGCCATCTTGAGCAAACATCACAATCGAGCTGTCCTGTACCTGCTGCGTTCCATTCAGCTGCATTTCACCCGACAGCAACACCAGCAGCACATTATGATCGACAGGTACATGCAGATGCTGAATCTGCTCGGCTTTTAATTCACCATCCCAGACATTGACCGGACTATGGGTTGAAGCAGGACCTGTATGCCCGGCATAGTTTCCGGCGATCACCCGGATATACCCTGCATTCTGTTCAAACTTAATGACTGGAATGTCTTTTGCTGTAATGGCCTGATATTTCGGTGCGGTCATTTTGTCTGCTGCAGGCAGGTTGACCCAAAGCTGCACCATTTCAAACAGGCCACCCTTTTGGGCAAATTCGGCTGAATGAAATTCTTCATGTACCAGACCTGCTCCTGCCGTCATCCATTGCACATCACCGCTTTGAATGGTTCCACCACCACCTGCCGAGTCTTTATGTGTCACTTCACCCTGATAGGCGATGGTCACGGTTTCAAAGCCGCGATGTGGATGTGAGCCGACCCCATGCTGCTGCGTCGTTGGGCTAAAATGGTAGGGTGCTGCATAATCCAAAAGTAAAAATGGACTGATTGCCTGCCCTAGGCGATCATAGGAAAACAGGTTTTTTACTGGAAAACCGTCACCCACCCAATGCATGTTCTGGTTGCGGTAAACGCCAATTATTTTTTTCATTTCAAACTCCTATCTCTAGGAAACAATATGCACTTATCTTAGATTTTTTAAAGATTCCAGCCTAGCCACAGCGCAATATACAGCGTCGCAAGAATGGAATAATGGATTTTTCCCCCTCAAATTTAATACAAAAAATTATTTCATTCAGATCAATATCATCATTGTCATATAGTCAGAATGATCTATCTTGCTCTTTTACCCAGAACCTGCATAAAAAAATCCAGAATCGAAGTCCTGGATTTTTTTAAGAGAGTATTTTAACTTAAGATTAGATTTTACCGATCAGGTCGATTGAGGGTGCAAGGGTTGCATCGCCTTCTTTCCATTTTGCCGGGCAAACTTCACCGGGGTGAGCATGGACATATTGTGCAGCTTTCACTTTACGTAAAAGTTCTTGCGCATCACGGCCAATACCGCCAGCGTTGATTTCGATAATCTGGATTTTACCTTCCGGATCAATGACGAAAGTCCCACGGTCTGCCAGACCTTCAGCTTCAATTAACACTTCGAAGTTTTTCGCCAAGGTCCAAGTTGGGTCACCCAGCATGGTGTACTGGATTTTCTTGATTTCCTCAGAAGAATCGTGCCAAGCTTTGTGAGTGAAATGGGTATCTGTCGATACTGAATAAATTTCTACGCCCATTTTCTGGAATTCAGCATAGTTATCTGCCAAATCACCGAGTTCTGTTGGACAAACAAAAGTGAAGTCTGCAGGGTAAAAGAATACCACTGACCATTTTCCGATCATGTCCTGTTCAGACACCTCAATGAATTCACCATTTTTATATGCTGTTGCGTTGAATGGCTTCACTTCAGTATTAATTAAACTCATGAGATACTCCTCTAGCTCGTTTCCGGGATTGCTTATCTGGTGAAGCTAGAATACGAAAGATTTTAAAATAGGTAAAACCGTACTTTTTTATAAAAATTATCGGATTTTTAGATTTAAAATTTCTATCTGATTTTTACAGTTGATTGGTTTAGACAATAAAAAAACCCTTTGCTGTTACAAAGGGTTTGGATGACGACTTGCCTTTTTAATTTTATTAAAATGGTAAATCATCATCTAGATCTGCCGGTGCAGCTGCTGCTGGTGCAGGCTGTTGTTTTGGTGCAAAACCACCCGGGTTGTTGTTGCCATAACTATTACCTTGATTGTTCTGGTTGTTGTTATAACCACCCTGATTACCATAACCGCCTTGGTTGTTATTATTGTTGTTATAGCCGCCTTGATTATTGTTGAAACGTGGCTGGTTATAACCCGAGTTATCACCACTCGCAGCTTGTTCACCTTGCTGACGGTTACTGTCCAGCATTTGCATCTGTTCACCACGAATTTCTGTGGTGTAGCGTTCCTGACCGCTTTGGTCTGTCCACTGACGCGTACGCAATGAACCTTCAATATAAACTTTTGAACCCTTACGTAGATATTGCTGTGCAATTTCACCTAAGCGGTTATGCAACACAATACGATGCCATTCAGTTTGCTCTTTACGCTCACCCGTATTTTTATCAGTCCACGAATCGCTGGTTGCAATTGAAAACTGAGTCAGAGAACCACCATTTGGAAAAGTTTTGGTTTCAGGATCTTTACCTAAAGTTCCAACTAAAATAACTTTATTAACACCACGCATCAGACGTACACTTCCTATTCATTTCTATATTTTACTTTATAAGAGTTATGCTTAAATGGCTACCTCTTTACCCAACAACTGCGTTAAATCTTGTCGCGCAGCTTCATCTATCAGCTGTTTATCAATTTTAACATAAGCAAATTGCTGGTCGGACATCACCACAACCTCTTCAATACCACGAATTGCCAAAAGTTGAGAAGTCCACTCATCCGTTTGTTTTGTCTCGGGCAAGGCCAATACCAATGAAGAAAGATAACGCGGCTGGGCCAAACCAAAGCTGATCAATAACCAGACCACCGCGATCCCCGCCAAAATGCTCCAGCCCAATGAGGTATTATTGAGTAACAAGAGTTGACCGCCAATCATGCCACCAAAAAATGCCCCTAAAAACTGGCTGCTGGAATTTACGCCCATGGCTGTCGCTTTGGACTGGATTGGTGCAGATTTGGATAACCATGAAGGCAATAAGGCTTCCATGACGTTAAAGGCAATAAAGAATAACCCCAAACCTGCCAATAAAACATATTTGGATTCATAACCAAAAATCAGTACCAGCAAGCCCAATACGATTCCGCCAATTGCCGTCAGAAAAATGCCGCGCATTTTGCGATATTTTTCCGCCAAAATAATGCTCGGAAAGGCAAAAAACAGGCTAATAATGAGTAGTGGCAAATACACCAGACCATGACTGGATAAGGGAATACCAGCAAACTGAATCAGTTGCGATGGCATATAGACAAACATTGCAGTCAGCAACAGGTGCAAGGCAAAAATTGAAACATGCAGACGGTTTAAATCGCCCATTTTCAATACCTGTTTCAACTGTGCAGCATAACCTTGCTGGTAATTTTTATGATGACGGGTCACTTTAGGAACAAAGAGCAGCATCGATATGGCAGCCAAACCCATAAGGGTGGTCACCCAAAACAGGCCAGAAATTCCTACCAGGCTGGTCAGCCAAGGCCCCAGACTGAAGGCCACCATAAAGGATACACCAATACTCATGCCCATGACTGCCATGGCCTTGCTACGTTGTTCTTCGCGGGTCACATCGGCCAAAAGTGCCATCACCACCGCAGAAACTGCACCACCACCAGCAATGGCACGGCCAATGATCACGCCATAAATGCTCTCGGACATCGCTGCGACTGCACCGCCTAGTGCAAACAACAATAAACCGATAATCACCAAAGGCTTACGGCTAAAACGGTCGGCCAGCAAGCTAAATGGAATCTGTAAAATGGCCTGGGTTAAACCATAGACCCCAACAGCTAAACCAATCAGTGCAGGGGTTGCCCCTTGATATGACTGCCCTGCCACCGAAAACACAGGAATAATCATGAACAAGCCCAACATACGCAGTGCAAAAATACTGCTTAAGGCAAAGGTTGAACGGCGTTCTAAAGCATTCATCATATCAATTAGCTTGGGTCTATAAAATTCATTTCGATGGATTATCCTACAACATTCATATTATAAATGCTGATTTTTCAGGAATGAACCACCATAAAAAAGGACGCATTTTCATGCGTCCCTATTGTACTCGGTTTTCTTAAAAAACCATTAACCGATTCGTTCTTGACGTTTGCTATATTGAATGGAAGCAATCACTGCCCAAACAATAAATGCCACACCGATTAAACCGGTGACCACTTCCGGTACATGCACACCGGTACCACTGGCCAGCATAATGAAGGCTAAAGCGCCAATAGCATAATGTGCGCCGTGTTCAAGATAGATATAAGCATCCAAGGTACCTTTTTCCACCAGATAAATGGTCATCGAACGCACAAACATGGCACCAATCGCCAGACCGAGCATGATGATCACCACATCTGAAGTAATGGCAAAAGCACCGATTACACCATCAAAACTGAATGATGCATCCAGCACTTCCAGATAAATAAAACCACCTAAACCGGCTTTAATAACGCCTGTAGATGCACCACTGGCATCATGTGCCACTGCATTGCCATCTTCATCAATTTCAGGTTCACCGCCTAACAAGTGGCTTAATACTTGAACCCCAATGTAAATCACAATTCCCCAAATCCCGGCCATGGTCACCACTAAACGTGTGGCCTCTTCTACATTGGCTGCCATGATCAGCAAGCCAATTAAAGCCAGGAAGACGGACATTGCCGGTACATTAGCCAGATTGGATAAACGCGCTTCCAGCCATCTGAACCAGTGGGTATCTTTTTCGCTATCCAGGAAGAAATTCAGGAACACCAGTAACAGGAATGAGCCACCAAAGGCTGCAATTTCCGCATGATGGGCCATCAGCTTTTCGGAATAACTGATCGGATCATTCAGGGCCATTTTCACGACTTCGAGCATGCCCATGTCAGCAGTTACGGCAACAATGACGATCGGGAACACCAGACGCATACCAAATACGGCAATGATGATACCAACCGTCAAGAAAATCATTTTCCAGAAATGATCCCAGCCTCTGAGCACAGAGGCATTCACCACCGCATTATCGAAAGAAAGAGACACTTCCATAACAGCCAAAATAGCCGTAATGGTCAGTGCCGTGAACATGGTCTTTACCCCTGCTTCCGGGCCATGTGTAAATCCCCAGTATGCAGATATAGCCAGACACACGATGGTAAAAATAATGGAGAAACCAAAATGTTTCATTATGATAAATCGACCTATAGACAAATAATTTATATCAAGTGCATTGGGCAGAACCTAAAAGAGAGCACTTGAAATTTGATCGCTTCAATTATGACGGCTTTTTTTACTTTAATCCAAAGTTCTTGGTATGATTTTTTTTTTGAGTACAAATACACTATTTTTTCTACTGCATATCTTGAGCTGAAAACTCTTGTTATAGTCCCGCCTTCTGTAAATTCTTCTTTTAACATCGACAGGATGATGACATGAGCTTTTCTCAAGATGTATGGCAACGCAACTTGGCTTTATACGAAAAAACTTTAGCCCTGCCATTTAACCAAGAACTTTCACAAGGGACTTTGAGCAAAGATATTTTTAGTCATTATGTGATTCAGGATGCGCATTATTTACTGGCTTATGGCCGTGCACTGGCGGTCTGTGCTGCAAAAGCATTTACAGCGGAAGATGTCATGCAGTTTTCAGATGCCGCCAAGATTGCCATTGTGGTAGAACGCAGCCTGCATGCTGACTTTATGCAGGAATTTGACATTAGCCAAGAAGAATTTAGAACCACGCCACTGACTCTGGCTTGTCATCATTACACTTCATTTTTAACCGCCACAGCCTGGTCAGAAAGCTATCCGGTGGTGCTGGCTTCTTTACTGCCCTGTTTCTGGATTTATGCCGAAGTGGGCAAAGCAATTGTTCAGCACTCCATTCCCAATAATCCTTATCAGGCCTGGATTGATACCTATGCCGGTGAAGAGTTTAATCAGGCAGTTCGTAACGTAATTGCGACGGTTGATAGCGTAGCTGCTCGTTGTGATGCAGATACTTTAGAGAAAATGCATCATGCTTATACTACAGCTGCCAAACTGGAATGGCTGTTCTGGGATAGTGCTTATGATCAACGTCAGTGGTTAGGTGTGGATGAATAGACTTCTGTTATAAGTCATTTTTCAATCACTACAAGTTTCTCATAAAACCAAAATAGAAAATAAATTTAGCAAGTATTGGATTCATGAGTGTGGCATGGATGCCACACGTTTCCCATCACGACCAGGATGTCGTGTATGGGAAACAAAAGGTTTTTGTCTACTTTTGACCTCTCAAAAGTAGAGGTAATGCCTACGCAAAGGCATAAAAATTGAATCAGTTAAATGAGGCAGTGCTGATTTTTAAAAATCTAATATTGAATGTTTTGTGATTTTCACAAGTTATCTAATTACTAGTCATAAAAATGCATTGTTTGTTTTTTAATGCTGAAACATCTGTCAGCCATAAATCAGCCCTACCACAGCCACAATCCAGCAAAGGGTTGCTATGCTTAAACAGGACCACATCAACATTTTGCTTGCCAGCATATAAACCATCAGCAGATAAAGGGAATTAAAGACCATAAACCCAATAATGCCATTTTACGCAAAGCTTCTGCACCCTACTGTTGCGACACAATCACATGGGCAATCAGGGCAAAAGTCGGAAAGAATGGCACTAAACCGGCGATATAAAACGCTTTACTCTTGGACAGAAGGAAAACAATAAGTACAACCGCTGCCCTAAAATACATTTCAAAAATAAAGCCAGCATCCTGACTCATCCGAACTGATCAATTGATTAAGCCGCATAGTCTAAGCTGCAAAATATCGTTTACTTAAACTAAGTTCAGCACCATCAAAGCCAGCAGTGCAGGCAATGCCTGAATATAAATAATTTTTTTACTTGCGGTAATACCGCCATAAATCCCAGCAACCAGCACACAAGCCAAAAAGAAATTTGCCAGTGCAGGTGCATAGCTTGCAGGCGCAAGTAGCGACCAGATCAGGCCTGCGGCTAAAAAACCATTATACAGACCCTGATTTTGTGCCAGCACCTTGGTGAGTTTTGCCTTTTCTGCAGTATTGCCAAAGGCTTTCATACCCAGAGGTTTATCCCACAAAAACATTTCCAAAATTAAAATATAAAGATGCAACACCGCAATCAGGGCGATCAGAACTTTTGTAATAATCATGAGATTTCCGTTTTTTATTTTTCAGACGATATTTTGCATTTTAACGGTGAATCGGTTGAAATACTGAATTTCAATATCTAAATCTATGACTTGCAGGTACAGAGAAAGACCATTTCCATGCATTGAGTTTCAATCATTGACCAGTCCGACACAAAATGTCGTTTAAATTCTTTTTAATACAGCTTGAACATTTTTCATGCGCTATCATATATAGGTTTTTGATGAATTTTCTAGGATCATTGCATGAGCCAAAGTCACATCCGTATTCGAGGTGCACGTACCCATAACCTGAAAAATGTGTCTCTCGATATTCCACGCGACAAGTTTGTGGTGATTACGGGACTTTCGGGTTCAGGTAAGTCATCCCTCGCCTTCGATACCTTATATGCTGAAGGTCAACGCCGTTATGTGGAATCACTGTCTGCTTATGCACGCCAGTTCCTTTCGCAAATGGAAAAACCGGAAGTCGACTCGATTGAAGGTTTAAGTCCGGCCATTGCCATCGAGCAGAAATCGACCAGCCATAACCCGCGTTCAACTGTGGGAACAATCACGGAAATTTACGACTATTTACGTCTGCTATATGCCCGTGTCGGCACACCCTATTGCCCTGAACATGACTTGCCGATGGTGGCACAAACCGTATCAGAAATGGTCGATGCGGTAAAAAGTCTGGAAGAAGGTACAGCCTTGATGCTGCTGGCCCCTGTGGTGCGTGAGCGTAAAGGTGAATACAGCAACCTGTTTGAACAGCTGCAAAGTCAGGGCTTTGTCCGTGCGCGTGTGGATGGTGAAATTGTTGAAATTGATACTCCACCAGAACTGGACAAAAAGAAAAAGCACACCATTGAAGTGGTGGTTGACCGTTTTAAAGTACGTGATGACTTGGGTAACCGGATTGCCGAATCCTTTGAAACTGCGCTGCGCCTGGGCGGTGATATTGCCATTTTGGCCTGGATGAAAGGCGAGCAACCTGAACGGGTATTCTCTGCCAAGCACTCCTGTCCGGAATGTGACCGTGCGGTTGCCGAACTGGAACCACGCCTGTTCTCCTTCAATAATCCCTTTGGGGCATGCCCGGTCTGTGATGGTTTAGGTACGCGTAGCCATTTCAGTGCAGAAAAGCTGATTCCCAATACTGAAATTTCGATTAGCCAGGGTGCGATTCGTGGCTGGGACAGACAGCGTCCTTATTACTACAGCATGATTGAAAAAGTCGCCGCCCATTTTGGCTTTTCTTTAGATACGCCGTGGAATGAACTCGATGCCGATACCAAGAAAAAATTCCTTTACGGTACCGGTAAGGAGAAAGTCGATTTAAGTTATATCGATGAACGCGGTCGTAAACATAACCGGGTGCAACCTTTTGAAGGTATTTTGCCACATCTGGAACGTCGTTACCGTGAAACGGAATCGAACTATGTACGTGATGATTTGGCTCAATATCTTTCCAATGCAGCCTGTGATGCCTGTGGTGGTTCACGTCTGAATGAAATCTCGCGTAACGTTCGTGTCAAAGACAAAACCATCGCGCAGATTACCAAAATGTCGATTGGCGATGCCGAAAGCTATTATCAAGATTTAAATCTTGAAGGTGCCAAAGGCGAAATTGCCGACAAGATTTTCAAGGAAATCCGCGAACGTCTACATTTTCTGGTTTCAGTGGGTTTGAATTATCTCAGTCTGTCGCGCTCTGCCGAAACCCTATCGGGTGGTGAAGCACAGCGTATTCGTTTGGCATCGCAAATTGGTGCCGGCCTGATGGGCGTGATGTATGTGCTGGATGAACCATCCATCGGCTTGCATCAACGTGATAATGACCGTCTGCTGGAAACACTGGTTCGCCTGCGTGATCTTGGTAATACCGTCCTGGTGGTTGAGCATGATGAAGATGCGATTCGTGCAGCCGACCATATTATTGATATTGGTCCGGGTGCTGGCGTGCATGGCGGTCATGTGATTGCCGAAGGAACCTATGAAGAATTGGCGGCCAATGAAAACTCGCTCACCGGTCAATATCTTTCAGGCAAGTTAAAAATTGAGGTTCCGAAAGTTCGAACTCAGCCACCAAAACCGGAACAGCAAATCAAGCTGATGGGCGCGGCCGGTCATAACTTGCAAAATGTCGATTTAACCATTCCTTTAGGCGTGATGACTTGTGTCACCGGTGTATCGGGTTCGGGTAAATCAACCTTGATTAACCGTACCCTGTTACCACTGGCCGCAACACAATTGAACGGTGCAACCACGTTAACCGCAGAAAAATTTGACTCGATTGATGGTCTGCAATTCCTTGATAAAGTCGTGGACATTGACCAAAGCCCGATTGGACGTACCCCACGTTCTAACCCGGCAACCTATACGGGTCTGTTCACCCCGATTCGTGAACTGTTTGCCCAAACCCCTGAAGCCAAAGCTCGCGGTTATGCCGCAGGACGTTTCTCGTTTAACGTGAAAGGCGGCCGCTGTGAAGCCTGTGAAGGTGATGGCATGATTAAAGTAGCTATGCATTTCTTACCGGATATGTATGTGCCTTGCGATGCCTGTCATGGCAAGCGTTATAACCGTGAAACGTTAGAAGTCGGCTATAAAGGCAAAAACATTTCCGACGTACTGGAAATGACCGTTGAAGATGCCATGCATTTCTTTGAGGCCATCCCGGTGATTCACCGCCGTCTGGAAACCTTGAATCAGGTGGGTTTAGGTTATATTCGCTTAGGTCAGTCTGCAACCACCCTTTCCGGTGGTGAAGCACAGCGGGTCAAACTCGCGCGTGAACTGGCAAAACGTGATACCGGTAAAACCTTGTATGTACTGGATGAGCCGACTACGGGTCTGCATTTCCACGATATTGCCAAGCTGCTCGACATTCTGCATGAGCTACGCAACAAGGGGAATACCATTGTGGTGATTGAGCATAATCTGGATGTAATTAAAACTGCGGATTGGGTGATTGACCTGGGTCCTGAAGGTGGTGCTGGTGGCGGGATGATTATTGCTGAAGGTACACCTGAAGAAGTGGTGAAATCTAAAGTTTCACATACAGCTAAGTTCTTGAAGCCGTTGTTGAAATAACAATAAAAATCGAGTACAAAGAATTAACCAATATAACTATTCTTTGTACTCGATATGCCTGAAAATTTTTTTAATTGGATAGCCTTTATTGGGGTTGTTGCTACTTGTATTGCAACTGGAATTAGCATATATCAAGCTCACAAATCATATAAAGCTTCACAAAACTCTAAGAATTCAGCTTTGGATGCAGAAAAACATGCGAAAAATATAAAACAAGAACTTAAGAATGTTATTAATCGTAGAGAATTAGATAGAGATGCTCAGAGACTAAAAGAAATTAGAAGTATACTTTCAGAAAAATATACCCGAAATTACAACAATAGAGGCTCAAAATTAAATACACATCTAAGTCAGCTTAACCACCTTCTAAATGAAATTTCTAGTCAAGTGATTTTCCACCCTTACGAACATAAAATCAAAAAAATTCAATCGGATATTCAGACTATCGATATTAATGCTGATGTCCAAACTATCCAATTAGCTATTCAAAGCATAGTTAGTCAAATCAATGAAATTTTAAGAAATATAGATGGAGTCGTAAAAGATGGTGACTAATGAGCAACTAATCCAAGCTTTGTACGAAAATAGAAAACTAAGTATTACTATGAATTATAGAATTTATGGAGAAAAAATTGGCTTTTCACAATCCTATATTTATGCGATAGCAAATGATTTATTCCCTTTTTTTCAACATGAAGGAGACAAAGATCCTTTTATATCTTGTTATAAAATTACATCAGAGCAAATAAATAAAATTGTTAACTATATTGATGAAGAATGGCTCAAGGGAAACCTATACTCGTTTTATGATCTAGAAAATAAGTTTGGAGGTAAAGGATATCGTTCAGAGCTGATCAGAATATTAAGATATACATATTTGGATGATAGATTCGATACTAAACTATGGGAAAAGTTAGTTTCTTGGGCACCTGTAGAAGCTAATAACTTAAATCGACCATTAGATGATTGGGAGATTTAAAATAGTGAGGGTGGTTTTTATTTGTACTAGATCACCCCGCCACTTTATTTTTACCATTTGCCTTAGCCTGAAATAATGATTTGTCGGCTTTTTCCAGTAGTGACATCCACGATGCTCCCCCTACCACTACTCCAGCACTAACAGAAATACGAATATTCTGGTTTAATTCAGCAATATACAGTTCAGATCTGCCAATCTCCTGAAGAATTTTATTGGCAATAGCCCAAGCCTCCGGAAAATTAATGTGCTCGATTAAAACCAAAAATTCATCACCACCATAACGAACAATTAAATCCGAAGCTCTTACATTCAATTGCAATTTTTCTGCAATCAGTTTAATGACTTCATCACCGACAATATGCCCAAAAGTATCATTCACATGCTTAAAGTCATCGATATCAATAATGATTAAGCCGGTGTGCTTGAATTGATTCGGCTTATTCTCCAGATAACGGATATATTCCTCTAAAGCCAAACGGTTAGATACACCCGTCAAATTATCCGTATTGGCAATATTTCTGAGCTGAAATTCCAGTGCGTCACGCTGCTGTAGCACCCGCTTTAATTCTGTAAGGGCATCTAACAAGGTGATTGGTTTAACAGATAATGGTGTCTGTTTACTCTCTATACCCTGATGCTGTGCCAGTCGAAGAATTGTATTTCTGGCTTTAAGTAACGGTATAAAAACATGATTACGCGCATAGATCATGGTAAAAGAAACCGCGACCAAACAGATCAGTGCCACCAGTAAAGTTAAAATCAGTTTTTGCTGGGCTTGTTTCTTCTGGGCTTGAGCCACCGTAACACTGTAATCCAGAATATAGCTTTGCAGATTGACTACTGTCAGGAATTTATCAACGATTGCTTCTGTGAGTTGCGTACCGGTCAATGAATAGGCCTGATTATGGATACTTTCATTCATCAGACGAGTAACTATTGGAATACCTTGATCTAAAAACTGTGCTTTTACCTGCTGATGTAAAGCTAGATATTCTGGGGTTTTATCCTGCTCAGGCTGTATGATATTCACTAAAGCCCATAAATAATGGGCCTGATGTTGCGTCTGCAATGACCGCGCCAAGTTATCTTCGGGGATTTTTTCATTAAAAGTCACTGCTGCCATAATATTAGAGGCAGTTCGACCAGCCTGATCACGTAAATCAGCCAAAATTAATATCAGCGTATAGTAGTCTGAGACTGAAGTTCCTTTAGCTTCAGAATGTACCAATACATTTTCTATAATTGCTTTACAACTATCCCATGCCTTAAACATTTGCTGAATCGCCTGATCCAGCTGTCTTGCACTCCGTTCAGATCGCGGCAAGGCACTATAAACATCGACCGCATGACGACCTTGAGCCAAAGCCCCTTTTACATGAGAAGATAAGGCTTGAGCCTGAACAGAAAAACCTGCCGTAGCTAAAATTGCACTTGTCTGCTCAATCTGCAGATCTACTTCTTTCCGGTAAGCTTCTAATTCTTTTATATTTTCTTCGAGTTCATCGGCACTACTCGACATCACCTTATTAGCAGGTGCCCGTTCACGGGAAATTTTATTGGCTAAATCAGCTACAGCACGAAGCGCAGAAATTTCAGTTAAGGCACGATCTGCTTTCTGATAGCTATGATAACTACTGACAATTAAGGGAACAGATAAAAACAAAAGAGACAGTGCGATAATGATCATCGACCAAAACAGTCGCCGGCTGATATGTTCCGAGCGTAATTTATACATAAATTAATTACTCACCATACACACCAAATGACCTGTGATCATACTCAAATTATATATAAATATATTACACGATTTTGATCTAAAAAGAGTTAAAAATTAATCAATATTTTTAAATATCTGCATTCTATCAACCACTTATAATATTTTTTAAAATAAAAGTTAAAAAAAATCTAAATTCTTTAATAAAGCTTTAAGATCCAGTGCATATCTGTAGGGTTTCAACTCAATTTTTATTCTTTCCCCCAATAGTAGCAAACTGCTTTTCATTGAGTGCAATTAAAAATTTTGCATATCTATAAATTGCAGTTAAGCAAGCCGCTTAAATAGAAAATCCTGTTTCCCTTAAAGATCTCGACAAAATAATGCAGGACTATTTCTAGGAAGCCCCCAATTTATATTGTTTAAATTACCTGCTTATCTAAATATTGCTACTTGCATGATAAGAAAATATTTACACATGCCACAAATAAGTGCATAATGCACCTCATTAGGGCAAATTAAATATATTCTCAGCAGATTTTTTAATTTTTCCGAAGATTTTGGCGAAAAACCCCAGTTTTCTTTGAAAATTGGGGTTTTTTATACTTAAATTTCAAGAAAAATCTAATTCCCGCTCCACATTAAGCACCATATTGGTGCAATAAAAGTTAATCCTAGGGTTTCTACTTAAGGATTCACTCTCTAATGACTAAAAATAAGTTTTGCTATTAATATGATTATGCTTCCATTTTTATTGCCTGTTCTTATTTCGCAGCCAACTGCAATATTTTTCTGACATAAAAAAAAACCCAACCTTGGGGAAAGTTGGGCATATAAAACAAAAACTTGTTTATGGAGAATCAGATCATCATCACATTATTGCAATGTAGTATGAATTGATAGATACATTATCGTAAAAACCGTTATAAAAGTAAAGCCTATCAAAACAGTAAGATTTAAAATTCATCACAACAGCACGATATTTGCACTAAATAAATTACAATTTGTGCATTTTTCAACCAACCCCATCCCGTTTTAGGTGAATTTTATTATTAGAATCAAATGAATAGCCTTAAAATGCCATACAGATCATGCAATAAAGTATATTTCAATTGGATTTTACAATTAATTTTTAAATTTAATCCAATTTAACATTATACAAAGTCCTTATTTTTTGCATATTTCTGAAAAAATAAGTTTTAAAAATGTTCATATTCATTTGTTCTAAAAACAAATTTTTCAAGTTGACCTGACACAGTTTAATCGTACTTTTTTCAACCAATTACATTATGTATAACAAAAAAATAACAAAATAATGTTCTTTTAGTTCATTGACTTAATGTTTTGTTACAATACAATAAAAGTAGTTTAATTCACCTGCAATAGAAAATAGAATTGGAAATTAATATGAAAAAACTCGGTTTAGCCACTGCTTTATTATTAGCCATGACCGGTGCTCAAGCATATCAAGTAGAAGTACAAGGTCAGTCTGAATACATCGACACCACAGCAAATGACAAAGATTTCACCGGTGGTTTGCAAGGTACTTATTACCTTAAAGATGTTGACTCTTCTAAAGGCCCATTGGCTGAAGCAGCTTTCTTAAACCAAGCATCTAACGTATCTGTTGCTTATAATTACGGCGAGTTAGGTTCAGACGATATCGACGTTATCGCTCATAACTATGGCGTTAAAGCTGAAGCTTATGTGCCAACTCAAGTTGTACCTGTATATGCTAGCGCTTCTTATAGCCACACAATTTTAGACAGCAAAAATAACAACGCCACTGATGATCAAGGCGACCGTTATGCCTTAGAACTTGGTGCATTTGCTGCGCCTAATTTCTTGGTTGCAGTAGGTTATACAAGCGTTGCTGATCAAACTGCTCTTGATGCATTCAATGTTATGGCTAATGGCGTTGTTAAATCAGTTGGTGAAACTGCTACGATCGGTGAAGATCAAGATGCAATTACTGCACGTACCAAATATGTTGGTGCTATTGACGGAACCAACATGGCAATCGGTTTTGAATCTGGTTTAGTTTACGGTGACGACACTGCTTATAACCTAGGTACAACTCTTTTCGTTACGCCTAAGTTAAGCGTTGGTGCTTCTTATGCTGAATCTAGCTTTGCTGGTACACCAGACTCAGCTTGGGGTGCAAACGTAAATTACTTCATCACTCCTGCTGTTGCAGTTGGTGCTTCTTACGTAAATGCGAATGCTGAAAAAGGTTCTGTATACGATACAGAAACTGTAGGCGTTAACGCTAAATTCCGTTTCTAATTTTGAATTAGAAAAAGAGTAAAAAAGGACGCTTTAAGCGTCCTTTTTTATTGGTCTTTATCTGTAGGATGCTTGGGTAAATGGGCAATATATTGCAAGGCAATCAAGCGTGAAACAATGAGGGCCAGATACATCACCCCAGAAAACATTTGCAATAGTGCCAGTACCCGTGCGGGGGCACTTATAGGCATTAAATCCGATAAGCCGGTTGCGGACTGTAAACTAAAGCTCAGAAACAATAAATCAAGCCAGCTTTGTAAACCTGCAACGTTGGAATTCAGGAAACTTCCCGGTGCCAGCAGCTGGCAAACGTTATACAAAAATGCAAATCCCCAGGCCAACAGGGTAAATACCGCACCCGCAGCAAACAGTTCATCTCGGGTTAAATAGCGGTCTTCAAACATATAACGCAACAGACCATAAGCCGCGCTAAAATAAGCGGCTGCTTCAAAGCCATGGGCGATAACCTGTATCCAGAGATTTTCTATGCCTAATAACATCAGGGAAGAAAAAATCACGGCGCCACTCACGAAACTTAAGCCTAAAATGGTAAACATTGGGGTTTGTTTAATCACTTTGGCAATGACCAGTAAAACCAGCACCCCCAATAGCCAGGTGAGCGTACGGTAAGGCATGCTGTAATTGACTGCAACGGACAGGATCAAAATAATAAATTGTAATAAAAGTAGCCAAGCTGAAGGCAATACGCGAAATACCTTCCACACATCAATAATTGCCTGCATTTTCTGCTCCAGAATATTGCTTTTTTATGCCTGAATTTTTTATGTTTCTTTTAATCAACTTAGCATGAATGCTTGAAGCTGCAAGTAAAACATTTGTAGAAAAATGATAAAAGTCGCCCTCTTCTTTGCCAGATTTATGTTTGATAAAAGAGAGTCTCATCCATTCTAACAATAGGATTGAGAACCGAAGCCCAGCCTTGCAATCACGTTGTGTTCCCTTTGCTCAAGTCATAAAAAAAGCCCCTGATGGGGCTTTTTTTAAAGTAACTGTATCTTAGTGATCTGATGCACCAGAGATACCAATACCTGTTTGTGAACGTACATACTGTGCATCGAAAGCTTTGCGTTCTGCATGCGCACGAGCCGAGCTGTCAGTCACAGAGAACAACCAGCAGCACAGGAACGATAATGGCATTGCAAAGATTGCTGGGCCATTGAATGGGTTGACTGGTGTCTCAGAAATACCGAACGTATCTACCCAAACCGCTTTAGACAAGATGATTAGAGTCACTGCAGCAACAAGACCTACAACACCACCAATTACCGCACCACGAGTGGTCAAACCTTTCCAGAACATTGACAGTACCAGTACCGGGAAGTTGGCACATGCCGCTACCGAGAATGCCAGACCCACCATGAAGGCAACGTTTTGTTTCTCGAACAGGATACCCAAAATCATCGCAAAGATCGCAAGACCTAAAGTTGCAATTTTAGACATGCGCAGTTCAGATTCAGGAGTCGTTTGGCCTTTCTTGAATACGTTTGCATACAAGTCATGTGAAATTGCTGAAGCACCAGACAGGGTCAAACCAGCCACAACCGCAAGAATCGTTGCGAATGCTACCGCTGAAATGAAGCCCATGAACAAGTCACCGCCAACAGCATCAGACAAGTGAACTGCAGCCATGTTGTTACCGCCAACAAGCTCCAACTTGCCAGTTACAGCCATTTTCGCTACATCAATGAATTGCGGGTTGTTTGATACGTAAAGGATCGCACCGAAACCGATGATGAAAGTTAAAAGATAGAAGTAACCGATGAAACCTGTAGCCACAACCACTGATTTACGTGCTTCTTTCGCATCTTTTACGGTAAAGAAACGCATCAGGATATGTGGTAGACCTGCTGTACCAAACATTAATGCAAGACCAAGTGAAATTGCATCAATCGGGTTAGCAGCCAGTTTACCTGGGCCCATGATATTGCCTGCTTCCGCAAGGCTTATTTGATGTACTTTAGAGAACACCTGGATTGATTGTTCAAACATGTTGGTGAAGCTGAAGCCCACGCCTTTCATTACCATGAAAGCCATGAAAGTTGCACCTGAAAGTAACATCACCGCTTTGATGATCTGTACCCAAGTCGTTGCCAGCATACCACCGAAGATTACGTAAGCCATCATCAAAAGGCCCACAATCACCACAGCAATGTTGTAGTTCAGACCGAATAGAAGCTTGATCAGCTGACCTGCACCAACCATCTGAGCAATCAGATAAAAGGCAACAACAACCAAAGAGCTAAGAGCTGCCAGAGTACGTACCGGTTTTTCTTCCAGACGGAACGAAACCACGTCAGACAAGTTGAATTTACCCAGGTTACGTAAACGCTCTGCGACCAGGAACAATACGATTGGCCAGCCCACCATGAAACCGAGTGAGTAAAGCAAACCGTCAAAGCCTGAGCTGAATACCATTGCGGAAATACCCAGGAATGATGCTGCTGACATATAGTCACCGGCAATCGCCAGACCATTCTGGAAACCTGAGATACCACCACCTGCAGTATAGAAATCTGCAGTACTGGTGGTTTGTCTTGCTGCCCATTTGGTAATCAGCAAGGTGAAGCCCACGAAAATCGCGAACATAATAATCGCATGCCAGTTGGTTGCTTGCTGTTCAGCTGCACCCAAATCCGGACCTGCCATTGCCATACCTGACATCAGTAGCGTAGAAGCAGCGAGTGCTTGCGCTTTCAATGAATTCCATTTCATCTGATTACTGTCCTTTCTCATTCGCAATTGCTTCAACTTCTCGCATCGCTTCTTCATTTAATGCATCCAGTTTATTGTTTGCAATATATGAATAAACACCACATAAAATGAAAGACAATACAATAATGCTCAAGCCGAGTGGCATACCTACAGTGGTAACGCCGCCGCTAACCGAACTCATTAAGAATTCTTTGTTATAACCAACTAAAAGCATGAAGCCGACATAAACAATCAACATGATGATTGTTAATGTCCAACTTAATCTGCTTTTTCTGCTGACCATTTCTTTAAATTTGGGATTCTGTAGAATACGTTCTACATGTGCCTCATCCATAATCATGCTCCTGTGTGCACCCAGCCATAGGTGATTTTTTTAATTCGAATTATTTCGTTATCTAACTTAACAATCTTATTAGGTTCTTGTAATTACTACTTTGGTGTTAAATTTTGATCAATTAAAGCGGCAAGATTACTAGATAGGTTATTATTACGACATAAATTTATGCTGTAGGCAATATGAATAGTTGGCTCATTATCGGCGTGCTCGCCCTTTATATCGCGTTACTCTTTATCTGTGCATTTTTTGGTGAAAAACACGCCAGTCGCCTAAGTACCCGCGGTCGCATGTTTCTCTTTAGTCTAACCTTAGGGGTATATTGCTCATCCTGGACATTTTACGGTGCAACCGGGGCTGCGGTGCGTGAAGGCATTATCTTCCTGCCCATTTACCTTGGGCCCCTGATTTTTGTCGGTGTGGGTTATGATATCTGGCGCCGTTTGGGACGTGTGCGGCAGCATCATGCCATTTCTTCCATTGCAGATTTTGTGGCTGCACGTTATGGCAAAAGCGGCCCTCTGGCATCCTTGGTCACCATTCTGGCAGTCATCGCAATTATTCCCTATTTAGCCTTGCAGCTCAGAGCGATTGCCTTGAGTGCTGCTGTAGTGTTGCAACAGAATACCGGCATACAAAGCACCACCAATAGTGTGCTGTTTTTGACTGGAATTTTAGCCATTCTGGCCATGCTGTTCGGTACCCGACAAATTGCCAATACCGAACAGCATGGCGGTTTAATGCTGGCCGTGGCATTTGAGTCTTTTGTCAAACTGTTTGCCCTGCTGTGTGTGGCTCTGTTCTTTGTCTTTGATGCCCCCGAAAACCTGGGGCAAATTTCCACGGATGTCGCAGAAACCTTTAAACAGGTTCAGCTGTTTGGTGTTCCCGAAACGTTCTGGGTGCAAACCTTACTCGCAGCCTTGGCGATTATCTGCTTACCACGACAATTCCATGTTGCGGTGGTTGAACTGCGGGATGAAAAACATATTCGCGGTGCACGTCGCTGGTTTGCCACTTATCTGATTCTGACCACAGTGGCGATTATTCCAATTGCCAGCTGGGCCTTGCATGCTGCACCGCATTTTCTTGCGATTCCTGATGTCGCTGTACTGTCCTTGCCGCTCAGTTATGATCAGGAGTGGTTGACACTTTTGGCTTTCCTGGGGGGGTTTTCTGCTTCTACGGGAATGCTGCTGGTCTCTTCAGTCGCCTTGTCGATTATGCTTAGTAATGACCTGATTATGCCTGCCTTATGGCGTACCGGCATACTTTCGCGTCATGACAAACGTCTGCCTCTGGTGCTGAAATTTACCCGCCGGGTGTGTATTTTAGCGGTCATGTTGCTGGGTTTCCTGTTTTTCCATTTCTTTAATGACATCGACCAGCTTTCAGTATTTGGCTTGCTAGCCTTCAGTGCCGTGGCCCAATTTGCTCCAGCCTTGATTGGTGGTCTGTATTGGCGTGGTGGCAGTAAACAGGGCGTATATGCAGGTCTAATTGCCGGTTTTGTCATGTGGGCCTATACCTTGCTGTTGCCTACCGTACTGCGCAGCCTGCCTGCTGAATACAGCCATTTTAGCCAGCAGTTCTTGCTTGCAGGGCCTTTAGGCATGGACTGGTTACGCCCCGAAGCACTGTTTGGTTTTCAGTCTTTTGCTCCCCTCACCCATGGCGTGACCTGGGCATTGGGTCTGAATATCGTGCTGTATGTGTGGGTGTCACGAATTTTCCGTCCCAGTATTGCCGAGCAAATTCAGGCGGAAAGTTTCTTCTATTATGAAACCAAACCTTTGCCGACCCACAATGCCTCAAGTGAAATCAATTACTCTCACCAGGATGTTGCCCGCCTGAAAGTAGGCGATTTAATTACCTTGGCCAAAAGGATTACCGGTGAAGGACCGGCCACTCATGCCTTTCAGCAGTTCTGTGCTCAAAACAACGTAATCCTGAATGAAAACAGCAATGCCAATGGCATGTGGTGGCGTTTTACCGAACAGTATCTGGCCGGAACCATTGGTGCTGCTTCGGCGCGTACCCTACTCACCACAGCCATGGTGAATAATGGTCTGGCACTCGGTCAGGTCGCCAATATTCTGGATCAGGCCTCACAATGGCAACGCTTTAACCAGAACCTGATCATGACCATGATTGACCATATGACCCAGGGGGTCAGCGTGGTCGATGAAAATATGTGTCTGGTGGCCTGGAACAATCAATACCTTAAACTTTTTGATTATCCTAAAGATATTGTCTATGTCGGCTGTCCGATTGCCGACCTGATCCGTTATAACGCCGAGCGCGGTGAATGCGGGCCGGGTTCGGTCGAAGAACACGTGCGCAAACGGATTCACTGGATGGCCATGGGCAGCGCGCATGAATTTGAACGGATCCGTAAAGATGGCCGCGTCATCCAGATGCGAGGTAATCCCATTGAAGGCGGCGGCTTCGTCACCACCTTTGCCGATATTACCGCTTTCCGTGAAAATGAGGCCGTACTTGAAGCGCGGGTACAAGACCGCACCCAACAGCTGGCCGATGCACTTTCCGAGCAGCAACTCGCCCGTGAACAGGCTGACCGTGCCAACATGTCCAAGAGCCGTTTCATTGCAGCAGCCAGTCACGACCTGTTGCAGCCAATGCATGCAGCACGTCTGTTCAGTACCGCTTTAGAACAAAGCGTACAGTCGGATGAAGACCGTAAAACCCTGCAACAGCTGGACCGTGCCTTGCATGGTGCGGAAAGCATGCTGTCTGCCCTGCTGGACATTGCCCGTCTCGAAGGCGGTACCATCCAGCCGAAACGTCAGCCTTATCCCTTACATGACCTGTTAAGTGATCTGGAACTGCAATTTAAATCTATTGCCGCACAACGTGGCATTAAATTCAGCGTGCATGATGCACAGTTCTGGATCGACACCGATCCACAGTGGATTCGCCGGATTATTCAAAACTTTGTCAGCAATGCCCTGCGCTATACCGCTAAAGGCAAGGTTGTAGTTGGTGTACTTCGCTCTAGCGAAAAACCACGCCATATCCGGATTGGGGTTTGGGATACCGGCCCCGGGATTGCCGAAGAACAGCGCATTAAACTATTTCAGGAATTTGAACGCTGTGGCCATACTTCGCCTTGGGGCGAGCAAGGTCTTGGACTCGGCCTGGCGATTGTGCAGCGTATGACCAGCCTGCTGGACTACCCGGTACATGTCTATTCTGAATATGGCAAGGGCTCGTGTTTTATGATTGAAGTGCCAATCGTGGATGCACCTAAAGTCGTGGCAGCACCTGTACAGGCCACCCCACTGAAAAGCAAGGCCTACAAGATTCTATGCCTAGATAATGATGAAACCATTCTGGAAGGAATGACGACCTTACTGACCAAATGGGGTTATCAGGTCTTTAAAGCCACTGAACCCGAACAGGCCCTAGAGCTGATCCAGCAAGAAAATATTCAGGTCTGGCTGGTCGATCAGCACCTGAACAACAATAAAATTGGTCTGGATTTCATTTTGGCCAACCGTCAGGAACAGGTTCCTGTGGCATTGATTACCGCAGATTCCGATCCTGAACTGCCACAGCATTTGAAAGATCTCAATATTGTGCTGCTGAAAAAACCGTTAAAACCAGCATCGCTGCGTTCCTGGTTATCGGGCTTAAAAATTTCCGGTTCTTAAGCGTTTTATTCAGAAATCACTACAGATCAAACACCCATTTCATGTATGTGAAATGGGTGTTTTCATTACATAAAAACACCCTCTATTAACCTAACTGGCAATTTATTTTTCATTTTAGGCAAAACTGCTCAATTTCTTTATTTTGGCTACCGCTTTATTGACCAGAAAATTCAATGTCATATTTCCTATGGCAAAGATGATCAAAATTTAAATATACATTTGTATAATTAGTTACAATTTTTCAAGTTATTATTATTAAAAATATTTTTACAGTAAAAATCCATTATATAACTTTAGTCGTATTTCGTTTGCGGTCAGCCAAGCTCATATATGAGAGTAATCAATGGTCAGTTTAATCTGTCTATCAGACTGCCTCAAAACACGGCCCACGAAACTGATCATCATAGAAAATACAGGAGTTTAAGATGAACATTTCTGAAGCCGGAAGTTATGGCATAGATCAATCGCAACAATTTTATCGTCAATATGGGGCCAATGCCCTGTTACCCGAAATTCAATGGACCGAACTATTTAAACCCAGCCACTTAAAGGACACTCATATTCAAGCCCTGAATACCTTGTATCAAAGTGCTGTCCCGCTTGCCTTACAGGTCTTCGATGAGTTGAATTTTGATGTCTTTAGCCCTGCAGCCTATAAACCGCAAGGTTTAGGTTTATTTGATCGCCTCGCTGAACAGGAAGACAAGTTGATTCAGTCTTTAGCAGCCGAAGCTAGAGACTTGACAGATACAGTACGTCACCAAATTTGGAGCATGCTATTGCGTGGTGGTGCGGTGCTGGTGTTTAAGGCATGGCTTGGAAAAGTCAAAACCGATCAGAATCTGCTCGATACCACCCAGTTTGATGAACTCTCTGATCTGCTGTTTATTAAAACCCCACCACTGGAATTGGCAAAGCATTTAGGAATCAATCCCCATGCCAATGAAGATCATATTTTCCTGCTGTATGGCAGTGATGTCTATTTAGACCGCTTTAACAGTCTGGAAACCGCAGCGTTGTTTGTCGATTTGGGCGTTTATGATGCCGCATTTTTAAGTTTACGCGATGACAGTGTGGCTGAATATCTGAAAGAGAAAGCCTATGTCTCTCAAGAGCAAATTGATGATCTGCAATGTGCACTCAATCCTTTATTTTGCACCGACAGTACTCCCAGACAAAGCTGTGTTGCCTGATCTAAAGCACTGATTACAAAAAAAGGCACTTGATCAAGTGCCTTTTTCGTTGAATGCTGTATTCAGCAGATTACATTTTCTTTTCTTCAATATTCAGGGCACTGATGGCCAATACTGCCTGAGTACGGTTTTGCACATTCAGTTTGCGGAAAATGGCCGTGACATGGGCCTTGATGGTCGCTTCAGAAACATCCAGCTCATAAGCAATCTGTTTATTCAGCAAACCTTCCGCCACCATCATCAATACACGGAATTGTTGCGGTGTAAGTGACTGAATACGTTCTGCCAGTGCAGTTTCATCCGCTGCACGCGGGTCAAAATTCATGTTGGCAGGTAAATTTGGCGGTAACCAGATTTCTCCTTCCAGTACCTGACGGATCGCTTCACCAATATGGCTTGGATGCGCAGATTTCGGAATATAACCCATTGCACCATGGGCTATGGCACGTTGAATAATTGACACTTCTTCATGTGCAGACACCACAATAATCGGAATGGACGGGTATTGTGCACGAACATGCACCAAAGCCGAAAAGCCCGAAGCTCCCGGCAAATTGAGATCCAGTAAAACCAAATCTGGTTCCGGCCCATTATCTAAGCGTTCATAAAACTCATTTACTGCAGCTGTTTCCTGAATTTGCGCTTGCGGCAAGCTATAACGAACGGCTTGAATCAAGGCATGACGAAACAGTGGATGATCATCAACGATTAAAATATTCATAAGCAGCATGAAAGATCTTGTGCACATTAAGAGCTATTCTAACCACACTAGTGCTATTAAGGATATGCAATGAATAACTTTTTTCATCTGATATGAGATTATTTTCTCAAAAATCCCCTTTTTTCAAGGTTTTTCGCAAAATCATCAAACCTAATCATATTTTGATATAAATTTTATCGGCCAATTTAAAATACTTATCAGTAAGCAAGATAAATATATAAATCAACGTACTAAATCATATAAAAGCACATTTTGGTGACTTTTTCCTTTATATCTCAAAATAAGATAACTTTTCTTGATTTGCTTATTTTACAGAATATGCCTGCTGTTGATTAATAAAGCTATTCCGATATTTTATATTTTAGGTTATCCCCAAATGTCTATTTTAAATGCGCAAAAACCGTTGAATATTGTTGCTGTATCAGGCGGCTTAAACAATCCTTCTAAAACCGAGGCACTGGTACAAGCCATTATTGATGAACTCGGTGAAGCAACCCCCATTCATGTTCATTTTATTAAATTTAGCGAAATCGGTTCTTTACTGGGCGGTGCAATTTACCGTAACCAGTTGCCACAACGTGTACAGGATGATCTGGCCGCAGTTGAAGCAGCAGATGCCCTGATTGTCGGCACACCAGTTTACCGTGCTTCATTCACCGGACTTTTCAAGCACTTCTTTGACTTTGTAGAACAGACGGCACTGGTCGATGTACCAGTATTGCTGGCAGCTTCAGGAGGTAGCGAACGTCATGCCTTGGTGCTTGAACATCAGTTGCGTCCATTGTTCAGCTTTTTCCAGGCACAAACCTTACCGATTGGTGTCTATGCAACAGACCGTGACTTTACCCCTGAATATACCATTCACAGTGAACTGCTGCGTGACCGCATTACCCTCGCAGTAGCACGTGCATTGCCAATTCTTGAATGGGCACCTGCCAAAGGCCAGCGTGCTGAAGTGGTCAAAGAGAAATCTCAGCTAGCCAACCAGAACCTGGGTATCAACAAGCAAATTGAACAAGAAGAAGTCCTTCCTTCTGCTGCAGTGCCAAGCCTTGATGCTGCCGAAGCGCGCCTGCACAGCAAAAAAGCACCGAAGTCACAAGTCGCTTAAGAGCGCTAAAAAATTACATCCTGAGGGTAGACAGAATGTCAGTACAAGATAAAAACATTACATTTGCTTATTGGGTGCCAAACGTCAGTGGTGGTTTGGTGGTCAGCGATATTGAACAGCGTACGGACTGGAGTTATGACTATAACGTCCGTCTGGCTCAAGCTGCGGAAAAAAGCGGCTTTGACTATGCCTTAACCCAAATCCGTTTTACTGCCGGTTATAACGCAGAAAACCAGCATGAATCGGTTAGCTTCAGCCATGGCATCCTGGCCAAAACTGAAAAACTCAAAGTGATCGCTGCAATTTTGCCAGGTCCATGGAAGCCTGCGCTTGCTGCAAAGCAATTGGCGACCATTGACCACCTGACCAATGGGCGTATTGCCATTAACGTGGTCAGTGGCTGGTTCCGCGGTGAATTTGATGCCATTGGCGAAGAATGGCCTGAACATGACCAGCGTTATGCACGTTCAGAAGAATTTATCCGTAGTCTTAAAGGTATCTGGACGCAGGATCATTTCAGTTTTGATGGCCAATACTATCAATTCAAAGATTACACCCTCAGTCCAAAACCGCTACAAAAACCGCATATTGAAATCTTTCAGGGCGGTAGCTCACGTGCAGCACGAGATATGGCTTCGCGTGTATCGGACTGGTACTTTACCAATGGCAATACACCGGAAGAGCTGAAAAAGCAGATCGACGATATCCGTGAAAAAGCCAAAGCCAATAACCATGCCGTGAAAATTGGGGTTAATGCTTTCATTATTGCCCGTGATACTAAACAAGAAGCCCAAGCTGTTCTTCAGGAAATTGTGGCCAAAGCCAATGTCCAGGCAGTGAAATCTTTTGGAGATGCCACCCGTGAAGCGGGTGCTGCAACAGCAGAGGGTGAAGGTAACTGGGCAAAATCGACCTTTGAAGATTTGGTGCAGTACAACGATGGCTTTAAAACCAATTTGGTTGGCACGCCGCAGCAAATTGCAGAACGTATTGTTGAACTGAAAGCAGTCGGTGTGGACTTGATCCTGTCTGGTTTCTTGCATTTTATTGAAGAAGTGGAATATTTCGGACAAAAAGTATTGCCATTGGTTCGTGAACTGGAAGCGCAACAGCTATCCGTTGTGACCGCCAAGTCCGCTTAAGCTGAATGATTAAGCGACAGTTGATGAACTAAAAAACAATAATCAAAGGCATCTCCAATCTTCCCTCAAGACTCGGCTTGAGGGATTTTTTTGCTTATGAAGCAGAGCTACCTTCGCTCAAACCGAACGCAATAACCAATCGGCAACCAGAAAAAACAAGAACAGCATGGTGACCGCCGCAACGAAATTTTAAAGTAAGGCGATAGCGGCAAAAAATAAGCTGGAAATAAAGATGTCTGCTCAATTCTTACTGCCCCTTGCGGGTGCTGCCATTGTACTGGCATTAAGCGGATGTGCGTCGCCATCCAGGTCTCCAATTTCAGACAGTTATGGTCCATACCCTCATCTGCCTGAACCCCAATCCAGTCTGTTTCCTACAGTGAATATCGCACCGGCCAAAGGCTGGCCTGCCGATACCATGCCCACTCCTGCTGCGGGTTTGAAAGTTCAGGCCTTTGCCAAAGAACTGCAACATCCGCGCTGGCTGTATGTATTGCCAAATGGCGATGTGCTGGTGGCTGAAACCGATGCACCGCTCAAGCCTGATGACAGCAAGGGCATTAGAGGCAAAATCATGAAGCTGATGATGAAACGTGCCGGATCATCGCATCAGAGTGCCAACCGTATTAGCCTGCTGCGTGATCGTAATGGCGATGGTGTGGCTGATCAAAAAACCATATTTCTACAAAATCTGAACTCTCCGTTTGGCATGGCGCTGGTCGGCAATACGCTTTACGTAGCCAATACGGATGCCTTAATACGCTTTCCTTATCAAAAAGGTGCAACTCAAATTACCGCAAGCGGCAGCAAAGTACTGGATTTACCCGGTGGCCCGCTCAATCATCATTGGACCAAAAACGTCATTGCCAATTCTGCGGGCAGCAAACTCTATATTACCGTAGGTTCAAACAGTAACGTGGCGGAAAATGGCTTCGATAAAGAAGTCGGGCGTGCCTTGATTATGGAATTTGATATTGCCAGTGGCAAAGCACGGCCATTTGCCACAGGGCTGCGCAATCCCAATGGTATGGACTGGCAACCACAGAGTGGCATGTTATGGACGGTCGTGAATGAGCGCGATGAAATTGGCAATGATCTGGTGCCCGATTACCTGACCTCAGTCAAGGATGGTGCTTTTTATGGCTGGCCCTATAGTTATTATGGCCAACATGTAGACACGCGGGTCAAACCTCAAAATCCTGAGCTGGTCGCACGTGCGATTAAACCTGATTATGCTCTGGGTAACCATACGGCTTCCTTAGGCCTGACATTTTATACGGCTCAATTAATGCCGCAATATCGCAGTGGTGCGCTGATTGGTCAACATGGCTCATGGAACCGTAAACCGCATAGCGGCTATAAGGTTATTTTTGTGCCCTTTCAAAATGGCCAACCTTCAGGTCAGCCGCAAGATGTATTAAGCGGTTTTTTAAATGATCAAGGTGAGGCACTTGGACGGCCTGTTGGGGTAGCAGTTGATCGTTCGGGGGCAATATTGGTCGCTGATGATGTGGGCAATATAATTTGGCGCGTATCGCCTATCGGGACAATGATGGATAACCGGCCAGTCAATAAAACGATTAGCCCTGCTTCTGCGAGTCAACAGCCTGTGAGTTCACCACCTACCGTAGAACAGGCAGCAAAGTAATTGTGGCTGAATAAAATGATATAAAAAAAGCCCGACATCCTGTCGGGCTTTTTCGTATGGGGTAGTTAAGCATGACTCCTGTCTTGCTTCACAATCCTGGTGTATGAACGTTTTATTGTTGTTTTATGTTCCGGAACATCCTGTTCCTGTATGAATTCATCATAGGAAAAAAACTCGGCTGCGCCCATCCGCAAAATCCTTAAATTGATGTGCGCCAAAGCGTACAAAAACGGACATTTTTTCATCCATAAAATATGGGCATTCTTTTTGTCCCGGAAGAATTAATAACCCACCAAAAATTATAAAATTGAATTTTTATTGATCAACTTTATTGACAGAACATTACAGATGCGGCTAAAAAACACACGAGTTGTTAAAACGTGTGTTTTTTGATCTCTTGGGTTTGGGATTTATGGATTTATGGATTTATGGATTTAAGTGTTTGACAAACAATAATATTTTAAAAATCGTTTCGTATAACGACCATTATGTTAGATATAGCTAAACTGATTTTGCATGTTACGAAGAATATCTTTAATAAAGTTAATTATATCAATATCTTATAATTATAAGAATGTATCATAAAAATTAATTTAGCTATAGAGGTCATTTGGAAAAGCTATCTAATAATTAAAATGAAGAACATTCCTGTAAAAATGGTTCCAATTATGAAATATATCAAAGGCACAAAATATCTTTGATACCAATGTGGGCTTTTCCCTTCACTGTCTATAAGACATCTTTCATTCCAAGTTGGTATAAGAAATATTAAAGCACAAGATATGAAAACAACTATTTTATTAAAACTAGATAAATCATTAATATAGTTTAAACCACTGTGTCTTTGAGCGAGCAGAAAGAACATAATTATTGGATAGAGTAGGAATCCAAGTAAGAGCCCCAACCACGTTAATGCATTATTACTCACAAAAAAACTCACTAAATTTTAGTTTTTCTAAAATTAACATAATACACCTTATACGAAATTGAAATTTATTTTTTATAAATCAATAATTTAAGTAAAATTAAAAAGCCTAATCTTCACAAATTAGGCTTTTTTAAGTGATTTTTCACGTTCCACGCTCTTAATTCATTTTTTAAATCTAGAAGTAAAAAGGCTCCATTTCGTAAAATGGCATTTTCTTATTTCATTATGAATAAAAACTCGGATCAGGAACTTTAGCCGTTAACACCCACTCCCCAATTTCCTGATATTTATAATCCACCGGGTCATGCAAAGTTTGGGTACGCACATTACGCCAGAAACGATCTAGATTTAATTGGGCTGTGGTGGCACGTGCACCCATCACCTGAAAAATATTTTGTGTGATATACAACGAGGTATTGGTCGCCGCAATTTTGGCAGTCGCAATTGCAATAGACACTTCACCGCGCTGTTCAGCAGTGAGGTCATTGCCTAGATCCCATGCCGTCTGTAAGCTCTGAACCGCTTTAGCTGCCAGTAAACGTACCCCTTCCAGCTGCACATAAAACTCGGCAAAGTGTTTTTGCGTAAACGGGTCATTCACGGCATTTTCAGCCAAAGATTTGGACCAGGCTTTTTGGCTCTGTACGGTTTGTCTGGCAGTTGCAAAAGCCCCTTCTGCTACGCCTAAAAACAGGTGCACAAAAATCAGTTGCGCAATCAGCGGACGTAGGCTCGAATACGGCGTACTCAGGGGTCCCGGATTGAGCAATAACTCATCTTTTTGGATTTTGACCTGCTCAAAATGACTGGTACCGCTGTCAGTCTGGCGTTGTCCCATATTGTTCCAGTCACCTAAGAAGCTCACCCCTTCTCGGGCTGTCGGAATCACACCTATCAGCAATTTACCTTCATCATTATAAGCTGAGCATAGCAAGATGTCAGAATCGATCGAACCTGAACAGAAGCTTTTGTCACCATGAAATAGATATTCATTTTCAGACACTTGGGTTGCAATCGTTCGTCGGTCTAATGGATTTAAAGTATTGCCCCAAAACAGGTTTTCTTGTGCGGTTTGCTCAAACCATTTGCCATACTGTTCAGGCTGTGAAAACAGTTGCACCGTCGCAATCAGTAAATGATGAAAACCATAAACATGTGCCAGTGAACTATCGACCTGGGCAATGACCTGAATAGTCTGAAATACCGTTTTCCAGCCTGCACCCTGTCCGCCATATTGGGTTGGAATGGCAAGTCCCAGCAAACCACTTTGACGGATTAAATCACGCTCCTGTTTTGGGTTACCGCCCTGTTTATCACGTTCCGCAGCCGTGGTTGCAAACTGTTCCGCCAGTTGTTGAGCGATGTGTAATGGATTTGACGTTAAAAGCGGGGATGAAACATTCATAATATGATCTGATTATTGCTATATTTTTAGCTTAGCAGATGATGTTTTGCTGCTTTATCTGAATGCCTGCTGTGCTTATACATAAAATAAAAATACCGCCTCATTTTCAGGCGGTATTTTTATAAATGACTTATTTATCGGGATAGACCGTTGCAATCAGATTGTCCACCACCTGTGGGTCGGCCAGGGTTGAAGTATCTCCTAAAGTGTCCAGTTCATTGGCGGCAATTTTTCTTAATATACGGCGCATGATTTTACCGGAACGGGTTTTCGGTAAAGCTGGTGCCCAATACAAGGCATCCGGTGTAGCTACGGGTCCCAAAACCTTACGCACCCAGTTGATCAGTTCATTACGCAGCTCTTCGGATTCCTCAAAATTTGCCTGTAAGGTGACGAATGCACAAATACCCTGACCTTTAATATCATGCGGCATACCGACCACCGCCGCTTCAGCCACATGTTCATGTGCCACCAAAGCACTTTCCACTTCTGCCGTACCCAAACGGTGGCCAGAAACATTCAGTACGTCATCGACGCGTCCGGTAATCCAGTAATAGCCATCCTTGTCACGGCGGGCACCATCTCCAGTGAAATACGTCCCCGGATAAGTCGAGAAATAGGCTTCGATAAAACGTTCAGGATCACCCCAAATGGTACGCATCTGACCCGGCCAGGAATCCTTGATGATCAGGTTGCCTTCGGCTTCACCTTGAAGTTCCTTGCCTTCAGCATCAACGATGGCGGGTTGTATGCCGAACAAGGGTCGGGTTGCAGAACCCGGTTTTAAATCGGTTGCACCCGGCAAAGGTGAAATCAGGATTCCGCCAGTCTCGGTTTGCCACCAGGTATCGACAATTGGACAACGGCTTTCACCGACCACGGTGTAATACCAGTTCCAGGCTTCCGGGTTAATCGGCTCACCCACCGAACCGATCAGACGCAAGCTGCTGCGGTCACTTTCCCGAACAAAGGCATCGCCTTCGCGCATCATGGCACGAATCGCCGTGGGTGCCGTATAGAGAATGGAAACATTGTGCTTGTCGACAATATGACCGGTACGCGCCCAGGTCGGGTATTGCGGCACGCCTTCAAACATCACCGTGGTGGTGCCATTGGAAAGCGGGCCATAGATCACATAGGAATGTCCGGTAATCCAGCCCACGTCTGCAGTACACCAGAACACATCATCCTGCTTGATATCGAACACTTCTCGGAAAGTGGAATTCACATAAGTCAGATAGCCACCGGTCGTATGCAACACCCCTTTCGGCTTGCCGGTCGAACCCGAGGTATACAGAATGAATAACGGATCTTCGGCATTCATCGGTTCAGGCGGACAGATTTCATTCACCGACATGATTTCCATGTGATACCACAGATCACGCCCGGGCTGCATTTCAATCGGGTTGCCGGTACGGTGTACCACAATCACATGTTCAACCGATTCAGTTCCGGCAATTTTCAAGGCTTCATCTACGTTGGCTTTGAGCAGAATCGGCTTGCCGCCGCGCATGCCGGAATCGGCAGTAATCACCATTTTGGCCTGGCTGTCCTCAATCCGGCTGGCCAGTGAATCGGGAGAAAAACCGCCAAACACCACACAATGCACCGCGCCAATCCGGGCGCAGGCCAGCATCGCAATCGCGGCTTCCGAAACCATCGGCATATACAGCACCACCCGGTCGCCTTTTTTAATCCCGTTCTTTTTCAGCACATTGGCAAAGCGGCAGGTTTCATCATAAAGTTCGTTAAAGGAAATAATCTTGTGACGGGACGGGTGATCGCCTTCCCAGATAATGGCCGGTTTATACGGATGTTCCTTGAGATGACGGTCCAGACAGTTGGCACTGAGGTTCAGCTGCCCATCAGCGAACCATTCAATCTTAAAATTGTCCTTGTCGAAACTGGTATTTTTGACCTGGGTAAAAGGTTTGATCCAGTCCAGCTTGTTGGCCTGTTCAGCCCAATATTCATCAGGCTGCGTGATGGATTTCTGATAACGCTCGAAATATTCAGACTCATTGGTGCGAGCGGTTTTTTTAAATTCTTCTGGTACAGGATAGATCTCATTCATTGTTTACTTCCTTGATCTTATTCATCTCATCACGAGATGCTATGCCGCGTTGTTATTGCTTTATTTATTGACTGCATATCTACAGTATGACGATTATTTTTCAACCGCTTCAATCATGCTTTGGTCGTAGTTTATTTATACAATTTAAAACACATACCCCTTATCGTATTCAACAAAAAATATGGTTTTATTCGTATCTGATCTGTTTATTTAATCTTATAATTTAAGCAGAAGATAGTGTTCTAACTTTGCAGAATTCATCATTTTCTTATTTTTATTTTAACCGGAAAAAGCGTATGAAACCGCAAGATGCCTCCCCATTTTTTTCCCGATCCCAACAGGCCAAGGCAGATAATCCGCTTTCTCCGGAAGGTCGTTTCGGTCGTCTGAGTTCAATTGGCTGGTATGGGTTTGTGCATCTGATTGCTTTCTTTGCCACCCTTGCCTTCAGTCTGGCACTGGGCATTTTTAATATGCATACCTTGTCCATGGACAATCAGTTCGTCAATACCCTGACAGGAATCGCCGGACTGGGTTTTGTGGTCATTCTGGTGCTTTATCTATATTTTCTGATCGTGATTACGGTACGCCGCCTGCATGACCTGAACCGTAGCGGCTGGCTGATCCTGCTGTTTTTACTGCCACTGGTGAATATTTTTATGGGGCTGTATTTGCTGTTGGGTGCCGGGACCAAAGGCATCAACACCTATGGATTGCCGCGTGAAACGCCGGTCTGGGAAAAAATATTGGCCTGGTTGATGATCATCATCACGGTACTGAGTTTCTTGGCTTCAGGCAGCATGGTGTCTTATATGTTCGGTACCGGCGAACTGGAAGTACCGCCACAGGTCATTCAAAAAGGTACACAATATTTCTAAAGTTGACTGACAATTTTTGACAAAACGGCAGTGAATACGATGTACGGTTGGTTAAATTTTTGTTCAGTTTCAGGCAAAATGTCCGGCAATGATCATCATCCGGAAAACTTGTGGCTGAAAAACAAAACGCCTTAAATGAGGTAACTCAGGACACCTCTCAACTTTTGCAAGAAGCAACAGAAAAGACAGCGCAAACTGTCATTGAACATACAGCAAAATACAATGATGCCTATTCCACCATCGACAAATTTGTTGATGCCTTTTGGGAACGCCTGCCTTATTTATGTATCGCGTTGGTGGTCTTCAGCATTTTCTGGTTGCTGTCAAAACTGTTTAAGCTCTTTGTCCGTAAAGCACTCACTGACCGTAGTTACACCAAACAAAACCTGGTACTGGTGCTAAACCGTGTCGGCAGCTCAGCCATCATCTTTATCGGATTTTTAATTGCCATGGTCATTGCCATTCCAGGTTTTACCCCGGGTCAGCTGATGAGTGCTCTGGGGATTGGTTCTGTTGCCATCGGTTTCGCGTTCAAGGACATTTTCCAGAACCTGCTCTCTGGCATCTTAATCCTGCTGGGTGAACCGTTCAAAATTGGCGATGACATTATTGTTTCGGGCATGGAAGGAACGGTTGAGGATATCCAGATTCGTGCAACCTACTTACGTTCTCCCGATGGCCGCCGCATCGTGATTCCCAATGCGACAGTATATACCAGTGCCGTGACTGTAAACACGGCCTATCAACGGCGTCGTTGTGAATTTGTGGTGGGGATTGGTTATGAAGATGATGTACAAAAAGCCAAGAGCATTATCTTAAGCATTTTAGATAAAGACCCGACCATTTTGAGCCAGCCTGGATTTGCAGTAAACGTCAATGCACTTGCAGACTTCTCGATTAACCTGAATGTACGTTGGTGGGTCGATACTACAGAAACCACCACTGCAGGTTCAATCAGCGAAGTTCAGGAACGCGTGATTAAAGCCTTTGCTGAACATGAAATTTCGATTCCTTATCCGGTACAGGAAGTCAAAATCTATCGTGGCAATGACACGACAGAACTCGCTGAATCAGCACGTGCTAAATAAGCGGCCCAATACGTAAGGAATTACCGTTTCGGTCCGAATAATACGGTTGCCCAGGCTGACTGCCTTGCAGCCGTTTTTTATGAGTAAATCAATTTCATAAGGGATAAAACCTCCCTCTGGGCCAATTACGATGGTACAGGGATGATCAATGGCAACAGGCATGGGTTGCTCTACATAAGGATGGGCCACATAAGCAGGACATTCTGCCGTAATTAAACCGGGCAGCACATCTTCAACAAAAGGTTTAAGGCGTTTATGGATTTCAATTTGCGGTGCAACCGTATCCCCCGCCTGTTCCAGACCCAGTGTGACATAATGATCCAGCTGCTGTAGAAATGGGGTTTGCCAATAGCTTTTATCCACCCGATAGCTATGCAGCAAAATCATTTTTTCCACCCCTAACGTCACGCTATCCATAATCAGGCGGCGCAGCACTTTCGGACGTGGCATGGCGACAATTAAAGTTACTGGCAACTTGGCTGGAACAACTTCTTCTTTGAGCGGTTTTAATTTTATAGCGTGTTCGGTCACTTCTACAATTTCGGTGAGATAGCGTTTCCCCTCACGAATACCCACCTTGAGCGTATCACCTACAGTAATCTCTAGATGTTGCTGTAGATGCTCTAACTGACGTTTGCTGGTAATGGACCAGTATTCAGATTCAGTTTGGCGTGGGTCAAGGAGGACAATATTCATAATCTTCTGCTAAAGAATCATTCAACATATTAGGATACGCGGAAGGCGACAGGGATGTCGCCCGCTGATCTGTACAGCATGGATGCTGTATCAGATCAGCAAAGGATTTTTGCTACTTTTGATCCCTCAAAAGTAGAGATTACCTACGAATCAACATTTAAACTTTTCTGTCAAAATGAGGCCGTATGGTGCATTTGAAATATTTAAATATACTGATCAATCACCGCAATATGTTTGGCTAAAGAACCCTTGTTCTGCAACATAATTTTCTGCGCATGCTGGTTCAGCTGGTCTGCGGTCACGCGATCATTTAACAATTCAATTAAAACCTGCGCGGCCTGCTCTGCATCTTCCACGATTTTCACACCGTTTACAGCAACAAATTCATCGACAATGCTCTGGAAGTTAAAATAATTTTTACCCAAAACCGTCGCTACATTTAAGGCAATCGGCTCCAGAATATTATGCCCGCCACCCGGTTCATTCAGCGAGCCGCCGACAAAGCAGGCTTGGCTAAGTGCATACCACAGCCACATTTCCCCCATCGAATCGGCTAAATAAACTTGGGTATCTAACTGAATAGCTTCCCCTGCACTGCGACGACTGGTTTTTAGATTCAGATTTTGTGCAAGCTGAAACACTTCATCAAAGCGTTCCGGATGACGGGGCACCACAATGACCAGCAGTTCTGGATGTTGTGCCAGATAAGGCTTGAAAGCCGTTAACAGTTTTTGTTCCTCAGGCGCATGAGTACTGGCAAGGGTGATTATTTTCCGTGCCGATAAATTCCAGTCCTGCTGCAATTGCTGTGCCTGTTGAATAAAACTGTCCGGTGCATGAATATCAAATTTAATGCTGCCGAGTACCTGACTTTTCTTTACTGCCATACCTAAATTACGGTAACGATCTAAAGTCGCCTGATCTTGAGCCAGCAAACGTTCCAAACCCTTCAACATGCCTTGAGTCAGTCCTTGAACCTTGGCATAGCCTTTGGCCGATTTTTCCGAAAGTCGGGCATTAATCAGTAAACATGGCACTTTAAATTGCTGTGCCTGATCGATTAAATTCGGCCAGATTTCAGTTTCTACCAAAGCCAATACTTTGGGCTGATATTTTTGATAAAACGCATGAACTAATTTTTTCTGATCGGCAGGCAAATACACGGCCTGAAACAAATGTTCATAAGGTGCTTTTAGAAACAGTGACTTGGCCCGAGCCTGACCCGTCTTGGTGGTATTGGTGACCAGTACCGGATGGCCGAGTTTGAGATAATGTTCAATTAAAGGCTGGGCTGCGTTGGTTTCTCCAACCGACACCACATGAAACCAAAGAGCATGCAGGTTTTTCGGCTGTTGAAATGGACCAAAGCGCTCAAGACATTCTTGTTGCAATTGCTCCGTAGTCAGCGCACGTTTTTTAATCTGCCATTTATACAATGGCTTAATTAGAGTAAGTGCCGCGTTGTACCAAAAAGGAGTAGCCAAACAAGTTGCCTCAAATCATGTTCAATCGGCAAAATATAACAGAGCAGCCTTCACATGTTAATGAATTCTGCTCTGTGACATCATTTATTCTGTTTTATGGAAGTAGCTGCTTAACTTTCAGCAAGCTGTTTATTCAGGAATGGATAGTCAATATAGCCTTCTGCCACATCGGTTCCAATCATGTTTTCCAGTTTCAATTCATTCAGTGGTTCATCTTCCACCAAACGCTCAAACAGGTCTGGATTGGCAATATAAGCCTTACCAAAAGACACTGCTTCCGCTTTACCTGATGCCAGCAGCTCAAGCGCATCTTCACGGCTTAAACGCATATTGGCAATATACGGCACACTGTTGGAACGCGCCTTCATTTCAAGACTGATGCTGTCATCGGCCAAATATTCCCGGGTAAAGAAAAAGGCAATTTGACGTTTACCCAATTCTTGCATGACATAACCAAAGGTTTCTTTAGGATTGACATCTCCCATATCGTGCTCATCGCCACGCGGTGCCAGATGTACACCGACACGGCCTGCGCCCCACACTTCAATCAGTGCATCCACCACTTCTAATAAGAAGCGGGCACGGTTTTCTACCGAACCACCGTAAATGTCTTCACGTTGATTGGTTTTGCTTTGCAGGAACTGGTCGATCAGATAACCGTTAGCGGCATGCAGTTCTACCCCGTCAAAACCGGCCGCTTTGGCTTTAATGGCGGCTTGTTTGTATTGTTCGGTAATGGCATGGATTTCTGAGATTTCCAGGGCACGTGGCACCACATATTCACGTTTCGGACGCAGCAGGCTGACATAGCCAGCTTGCTTCACATTACTGGCTGAAACTGGTGTTTCACCTTTTAACAGGTCAGGATGGGAGACACGTCCCACATGCCACAACTGTGCTACGATCAAACCACCTTTACCATGCACTGCATTGGTAACCAGTTTCCAGCCTTCTACCTGCTCATCAGTAAACAGACCCGGGGTTTTTTCATAACCGTTGGCTTCTTCTGAAATCACTGTCGCTTCGGAGATGATTAAACCTGCGCTAGCACGCTGTGCATAGTATTCCGCCATCATGGCCGTTGGAACACGGTCTGCGGTAGCACGGCTACGTGTCAGTGGTGCCATCACCACACGGTTTTTAAGTTTGAGTTCACCAAATTGAATTGGGGTAGAAAAATCTGTCATCAAGCCATCCTCTTACAGCTGGCCTAGACTGATTAAAGTCTAAAGCGCATGCTGTAAATGTTGTAAAAATTCCTGAATCAGTGCTTCATTACGAGAGAAATAAGACCATTGCCCATATTTGGTCACCTGAATCAGCCCTGCCTGTTGCAACACCGATAAGTGATTGGACATGGTGGATTGGGAAATATCCGCGATTTTTTCCATCTGCCCTGCACATACACCACGACTGAAATCACTGCCACATTCTTCAGTGGCAATGAAACGTTCAGGTTCTTTTAAACATTGCAGAATCTGACGTCGAATCGGGTTGGCTAAGGCTTTATAAATCGCTTCTGTGTCCATCTCATTTCACTCATGTTCATGATCAGCACTTTCGCAAAAATCATTATATCGAATTTATGCGATATTAATATCGAAAATTATCGATACTATGAGTCATTTTGTAAATTGCTGTCATTTTATCCAAATCCAGATCATTCTAGCATTGTCTGGTCAGGGGCATTCATCCTGCTGATCGACAAATGTTAAAGCTAAAAAAGCAGAGAACCCGCCTCTGCTTTTCCACGCAATAAACTTATAGACCCTGTTTCAGGCTGGCTTCAATAAATTTATCCAGATCACCATCCAGTACTGCACCAGTATTCGAGGTTTCTACACTGGTACGCAAGTCTTTAATACGCGAGTCATCCAGTACGTATGAACGAATCTGGCTGCCCCAGCCGATATCAGATTTGGTATCTTCCAACGCCTGCGCCGCTTCATTACGTTTGCTCATCTCTAATTCATAGAGTTTGGCACGTAACTGTTTCCAGGCATGGTCACGGTTGGCATGTTGTGAACGCTGGTTCTGACAGGCCACTACAATACCGGTTGGTGCATGGGTTAAACGTACCGCAGAGTCGGTTTTGTTAATGTGCTGACCACCAGCACCGGATGCACGATAAGTATCGGTACGTACATCTGCCGGGTTAATATCAATTTCAATGTTGTCATCCACTTCTGGCGATACAAACACGGCAGAGAATGAAGTATGACGACGGTTACCCGAGTCAAATGGCGATTTACGCACTAAACGGTGTACACCAGATTCGGTACGCAGCCAGCCATAGGCATACTCGCCTTCCACACGAATGGTCGCCGATTTAATTCCGGCCACATCACCGTCAGATTCTTCCATCACTTCGGCTTTAAAGCCATGACGTTCAATCCAGCGCAAGTACATACGAAGCAGCATTGAAGCCCAGTCCTGTGCTTCCGTACCGCCTGAACCAGCCTGAATCTCCACGTAACATGGATTCGGGTCCATCGGATTACTGAACATACGGCGGAATTCAAGTTTTGCCAGTTCCGCTTCTGCAACATCAAGTTCAGCCTGAACATCCTCCAGCATGGCTTCTTCGTCCGCTTCTACAGCAAGATCAAGCATGGCTTGGGCATCTTCAAGCTGAGTAGCTAAACCATCCAGTACATTCAGTACATTCTCAAGCTCGCCTTTTTCTTTGGCCATGGCTTGGGCACGGCTTTGGTCATTCCAGATCGCCGGATCTTCCAGTTCACGCAGAACCTCTTCTAAACGTTCCTTTTTCAGATCGTAGTCAAAGATACCCCCGTAATGTCAGACCACGGTCGTTTAAGTCTTTTAATTGGTTTAGATAAGGATTAATTTCCACGTGAATTACTCTCAATCAGAATATTAGGCTTAAATAGCCATCAATTATAACACAGAGCATCGATGCAGTTTTAGAGGGCTTTAATTCAATAACAATTGAGCAAATAATGCATAAAAACAGCTTATAAAAAACACTTAATCAGGAGAGCATTTTTAAGATTCAAATCATTTTTATGTTACAAAATACTCGGTTTTTTATGTAAAAAACGTCTAAATTCATAAAACCTCCACAATTTTAATAAAACAAAACATTTTAATATTTTTATATTTTTCAAATACTTGTTAAAAATAAATTACACAATATTACCTTAGAAACATTTCTGTAACCTTGGGTGGATTGACCTAGTTTTGTTTTGCTCTAGACTAAAAGTTGTAACAAAAAATGTATTATTTTTAACCGAAATTTGAGGGGTAGTATCCATGAAAAAATTAGCCATTGCTTCAGCACTTCTTTCTGCTCTAGCAGTCACAGGTACAGCCAATGCCTACCAGGCCGAAGTCGGTGCAGCAGCAGCTTATATTGATCCAGACAACGGCAGTTCAGGTAGTGCCTTCGGTGTAGATGGTACTTATTACTTTAACCCCGTACAAACTCGTAATGCGCCACTTGCAGAAGCGGCATTCCTTGACCGTGCCAGCAACGTCAATGCACACGCAACATTTGCCGATCGTGGCGATGTAGATGACAACACTTATGGTGTGGGTGCTGAAGTTTATGTTCCAAACTCAGATTTCTATCTGGGTGGTGATGTAAGCCGTAACAATACTGAATATCATGATGTATTGGGTCAAAAATATGACTTTGATACCACTTATTATTCTGCTGAAGTCGGTTATCTTCCAGCACCAGGCCTATTAATTGCCGCTGGTGTAAAAGGATATGACAACGACAATGATGATGGTGTAGATCCTACAGTTCGTGCCAAATACGTGACCCAGCTGAGTAATGGTAAAGATATCAACCTTGAAGCAGGCGCATCATTTGGTGATCTAGACGAGTTCAATCTTGCTGCCGATTACTTCATTGATAAATCATTAAGTGTTGGTGCGGATTACTACAACAACGACTTAACTGATCAAAATGAATTTGGCATTAATGCGCGTAAATTCTTTAACCAACAAGTCAGCCTTGAAGGTCGAGTTGGTTTCGGTGAAGTGGGTAATAACGACTACAACTCATTCGGTGTAGCTGCTAAATACCGCTTCTAAGCGTGCCTTAACTCCTTTTCATCAAGTGGCCCATCTTCGGATGGGCCACTTTTTTGCTCTGTAATAAAGCATTTAGATAGTTTTTGCACATTGACGGGGCAAATATAAACTGTACACTTTGTTACAACTGTTCAAGAAACAGTCATATTTTTATAACAAAGAGAGAAATCTAAATGCTTAAAAAACTTGCTCTTGCTACAGCACTTTTGGCTAGCCTAGGAACTGCACATGCTTATCAAGCTGAAATTAATGCTGCATATGAAAATACCGACATTGATGACAGTAACGACATTGATACTTATGCAATTGGCGGGAAATATTATTTAAATGGGGTTCAAGTTAGAAATGCTCCTCTAGCTGAAGCAGCTTTTTTAGGCAAAGCAAGCAATATCGGTATTGGCTATGCCAATGCCCGTACTGATGATGATTTTGCAGATTTAGAAATTGATACTGTAGGTATTAATGGTGAATTCTTTATCCCTAACTCACAGTTTTATGTTTCTGGAAGCTTAAATCGTGCTGAAGTGACTGTTGAAAGTGAATTTGCTAAAGCATCTGATGACAATACAGGTTATGCAATTGAAGCAGGTTACCTACCAGTTAACGGCTTACTGTTAGCTGCAGGTGTTTCTAAAGAAAACATTGATCCAGTATATGTTTCAAAAAATGGTTTCATAGACACTTTTACCAATCTAGCCTCTGTAGCAGATGAGACTGCTGTGACTTTGCGCGCAAAATACGTCACTCAAATTGGCAATCATTTTACCAATTTTGAGGGAGCAACATATTTTGGAGATGAAACTGCATATCGTCTAGGTGCAGACCTTTACCTCGATCCTACACTTAGTGTTGGTATTTCCTTCGCTGACTCAACGATTGAAGATTCAGATACCATTTTCAGTATTCGTGGTCAGAAATTCTTTACTCCAGTCATTGCTGCCGGTATGAATTACACGACAACTGATGGTGGGGACTCTTTTGGAATCAACGGTACTTTCCGCTTTTAAGCTTTAAGATTAAAAACAAAAACCGCTCAATTGAGCGGTTTTTTTATTGTTCCAAATGGATCACGCGTAGTTGTAAACTGACGTTGCCATTAAATTCATTTTTATCAATTTCATAGACCAGTCGTACACTGCCCTGCATGGCATCAAATTCAAACTTGTCACGTGCATTAAAGGCGATGGCTTCCACAATTTGACCATCTTGCAAAGCCAGACGCAGCTTTAAATGCATTTCTTTCAGCCAGCGATAATCCAGAACCTTAAATATCCCTTCAAAAATCGGCGATGGAAACTTTTGCCCCCAGGGGGTTAAATTTTGCAGAAAATCGACTGTTTCAATGTGAAAATGTTCTGTCGGTAATTCACCATCAGTCCATAAAGTGGCCTGAAACAGTGACTCATCCATATTTGAAATTAAAGCCTCAAAGACCTGCTTAAATTCATCAAAATGCTGTTTCTGAATGGTCAAACCGGCAGCGGCGGCATGTCCGCCAAAATGGCTGACCAAATGGGGATACTGCTCGGCAATCATTTCAATCGCATCGCGTATATGTACGCCCTCTATAGAACGGGCAGAGCCTTTAATATGTATACCATCTTCATCGGAGGCAAAAACAATACTGGGGCGATGAAACTGTTCTTTTAAGCGACCGGCCACAATCCCAATCACGCCCTGATGCCAATGTGGCTCAAACAGAATGAGCACAGCTGGTAAATGCTCTTGGTCCAGCTCCAGCTGAGTAAGCTCAGACAAAGCCTCCTGTTTCATCTGGCTCTCGACCTGTCGGCGCTCAGTGTTCAATTGATTTAATTGTTGTGCCAAGGGATAAGCGGTTTGCAGATCGGCAGCCAGCAGACATTCAATCCCTATGTCCATGGTTTCCATGCGTCCAGCCGCATTAATCCGTGGTCCCAGAACAAAACCCAAATCTTGAGCATTTAAAGAAGCTGGATCACGTCCGGCAATATCCAGCAATGCGCTAATTCCCGCACGACACTGATTTTGCCGTATGCGCTTGACCCCGGCATCGACCAGAATACGGTTGTTATAATCCAGGCTGGCCACATCGGCATAAGTGCCTAAAGCTACCAGATCGAGATATTGGGCCACTTTTGAGGTCGATTTTCCTAATTGGCTGCGATAACTGGACAAATTGGCGAGCAGGTAAAACGCCACCCCGACCCCAGCCAAAGCCTTGCTGGGGAATTCACAGCCCAACTGGTTCGGATTGACCACAGCTTCGGCTTTAGGCGTTTCTTTGGTGGTCAGGTGATGATCAGTAATAATCACCTGCATGCCATGTGCTTGTGCCTGTTCCACCCCGGCATGGCTGGAAATACCATTATCTACCGTAATCAAAAGGTCAGGCGTGAAATTGGCAAAAGCCAGGTCGGCAATTGCAGGCGTCAGTCCATAACCATATTTAAAACGATCCGGCACCAGATACGCGACATTCGCGCCCATATCCCGTAAAGCTAAAATCATCAATGCCGTACTGGTGGCCCCATCGGCATCATAATCTCCCACAATGACAATTTTCTTTTGCTGATCAATGGCCTGATCCATCAACTGAATGGCAGCATCCAAACCTTTCATGGTCGGCGCTAAAAGATGCTTCAATTTCAGTTCAAGTTCTTGTTCCGATTGCACACCACGGCGCGCTAAAATTTGCGCAATAAACGGTGACACGCCCTGGAAGTTTTCAGGGCGTGTAATGAACGGTCTTTGCTGAATCAGTGTTTTTGGCATTAAGGCATGAGTCGTTGTAAGTTCCACTTACCGTCGATTCTTTCATAACACAAGCGGTCATGTAAACGGTTAGGACGACCTTGCCAAAATTCATAATAATCCGGTTGCAGGCGATAGCCGCCCCAGAATTCAGGTTTTGCCAATTCTGCTTTATCGCTCACCTGATCTTGCAAAATCTGAAAACGAGTCTGTAGTTCCTCACGACTGACAATCACACCACTTTGTGGCGTACTGATATGCGCTGCAATCTGGCTGTCTCGCGGGCGTTTATGATAATAATCTGTTGATTCCTCTAAAGAGATTTTTTCAACGCGGCCGCCGACACGAATTTGGCGTTCTTGCTCAGGCCAATAAAACAACAGTTCGGCATAGGGATTGTCTGCCAAATCCAGGCCTTTTTGACTGTCGTAATTGGTATAAAAATCATAACCTGCTTCAGTCGCACCACGTAATAATAGGGTACGCACATGCGGACGGCCTTGTGCACTCGCAGTTGCGAGCGACATGGCATAGGGTTCATGCAGTTGTGCTTCTAAAGCATGGTTAAACCAATTCAAGAATTGCTCATGCGGATTTTCAGCCACATGAGTTTCGTGTAATTCCCCTTTCTGGTAACTCAAGCGCAGTTCGCTCAAGTCTTTAATCAGATCACTCATATTGTTCCCTTATACTGCGTTAGAACGTACACTGTCTGCAAGCTGATTGGCCAAAGCCGTGACTTCTTGCAGATCATCCCCTTCAACCATCACCCGAATGACCGGTTCCGTTCCTGACTTACGAATCAGTAAACGACCACGGCCTTTTAATTGTGCTGCAGCCCGATCAAATTCAGCCACCAATGCAGGCACAGCATACGGGTCAAACATTTGTTGCAAACGTACATTTACCAAGACATTTGGCAATAAATGGAAACCTTCAACCAGTTCATGTAAGGCTTTCTTCTGTTCGACCATGACAGTCAATACCTGCAAGGCAGCTATAATGGCATCACCTGTCGTACTCTTGTCTAAAGTCAGAATATGGCCTGATGGTTCACCACCAATGACCCAACCTTTTTCGTCCAAGGCTTGTAACACATAACGGTCACCCACGCTGGCACGGACAAATGGAACCTGGGCTTTTTCCAAAGCCAATTCAAGTGCCATATTGCTCATGACCGTACCGACAATGCCTGCCGGCTTGTGCTTGCCCTGAGTAGCCAAAATGTACAGGATATGATCACCAGTAATTTGCTGACCGTTTTTATCCACCATAATCACGCGGTCTGCATCGCCATCAAAGGCAATACCCAAATCTGCCTGATGTTCAAGCACGGCTTTTTGCAGGTTTTCCGGATGGGTCGAACCACAGTCCTGATTGATGTTTAGGCCATCCGGTTCATTATAAAGTGCTACGACTTTGGCGCCCAGTTCCTTAAACACCGATGGCCCCACGTTATAGGCAGCACCATTGGCACAGTCCACCACAATTTTCAGGTTACTGAGGTCAAAATGGTAAGGGAAAGTCGATTTACAGAATTCAATGTAACGGCCATTGGCATCTTTTACACGCACACTTTTACCTAGGTTTGCGGTATCTTCAATTTTGAGTTCGTTTTCGAGCTCTTTATTGATCGCATCCTGTAATTCATCCGGCAGTTTCTTGCCTTCGCTAGAGAAGAATTTGATTCCATTATCAAAATAAGGATTGTGCGAAGCTGAGATCACAATCCCCAAGCTGGCATGTAAAGCACGGGTTAAATGGGCAATCGCAGGGGTAGGTAAAGGACCAAGCAAATGCACATATACACCCGCCGCATTTAGACCGGCCTGTAATGCAGATTCTAAAATATAGCCTGATAAACGCGTATCTTTACCCAACACAACAATCGGTTTTTTCTTATTACTGAACTGTTTTAAAACTTTACCTGCCGCAAAACCCAACTTCAGGGCAAATTCAGGTGTAATCGGAAGTTCCCCAAACTTTCCACGAATTCCATCTGTTCCAAAATAACTCATTTTCTACTCACTTCTTATACATTTATAGGGAAATTAACCATCCCATTTTCATGCAAATACTTTACACCAAAATCAAAAAAGCCGTCATATAAATGACGGCTTTTCCTGAATTTGATTACTAAAAATCAACCAACACGGTAGTTCGGTGCTTCTTTAGTAATGGTCACATCATGTACGTGTGATTCAGACATACCAGCTGCAGTGATTTTCACAAACTTGGCATTTTGACGAAGATCGTTCACGGTTGCAGAACCGGTATAACCCATAGAAGAACGCAAGCCACCCATCATTTGATGAACGATGTTACCCATAGGGCCTTTGTAAGGTACGCGACCTTCAATACCTTCTGGTACAAGTTTTTCCTGACCAGCTTTAGCGTCCTGGAAATAACGGTCAGCAGAACCTGTTGCACCCGCCATTGCACCCAATGAACCCATACCACGGTAAGCTTTGTAATAACGGCCCTGGAAGAATTCTACTTCACCCGGTGCTTCTTCAGTACCAGCCATCAATGAACCGACCATGATGGTGCTTGCACCGGCGCCAATTGCTTTCGCCATATCGCCAGAGAAGCGGATACCGCCATCTGCAATCAAAGGAATCTGGTCTTTCAATGCATTGGCAACGCTGTCAATCGCAGAAATTTGTGGCATACCAATACCGGCAACAATACGTGTAGTACAGATCGAACCAGGACCGATACCCACTTTTACCGCATCAGCACCGGCATCAAGAAGCGCAAGTGCAGCATCACCAGTGGCAATGTTACCGCCAATCACCTGAACTTGCGGATAGTTGGCTTTTACCCAGCGAACACGCTCAATCACGCCTGCAGAGTGACCATGGGCTGTATCGACAACAATGGCATCTACACCCGCCTCAACCAGTGCTTCAACACGGCTTGGTGTTTCTGCGCCAGTACCGACTGCCGCACCGACACGTAGACGACCGAGGTCATCTTTACAGCTGTTTGGATAAAGTTCCGCTTTACGGAAATCAGTGACCGTAATCAAACCTTTCAGTTCGTTGTTATCACCCACCACCAATACTTTTTCAATGCGATTTTTTTGTAGAAGTGCCTGGATATTTTCTTTTGATTCGTTTTCACGAACAGTCACCAGACGGTCCTGACCAGTCATGATATTGCTAACAGGTTGTTCCAGATTGGTTTCGAAACGTGTATCACGACCCGTCACAATACCGACAACCCTGCCATCTTTAACCACAGGCACACCGCTGATGTTGTTGGCTTGAGTGATTGCGATCAGTTCACGAACAGTGGTTTCTGGCGTTACGGTGATAGGATCTTTCACCATACCCGCTTCAAATTTTTTCACACGGCGTACTTCTGCAGCTTGCGCAGCAATGTCCATGTTTTTGTGCAAGATACCAATACCGCCATTTTGCGCCATTGCAATTGCCATACGGGATTCAGTCACCGTATCCATAGCTGCTGACACAAGAGGAATATTCAGGTTAATGCCGCGAGTAAGGCGTGTCTTTAAGGAGACATCTTTTGGGAGAACAGTTGAGTAGGCAGGGAGTAATAAGACATCATCGAAGGTTAAAGCTTCTTGAACGATGGTCAACATAACAGTCTCACTGGTAATTTCCGTGCGCTATTATAAACAAAAAAAACAATTTTATTCATGCTTATTTCAGGCAGCAATGTAAAATAAATTTAGATTACTGAATATTATTGGGTTTTTGAATTTAAATACCGCAATTCGGGCTGAATTTCCTGATCAGTATTTCATTCAGACTGAACAACAAAAAACCTCGCGCTGTATCACCTAGACACCGCAAGCCCCCTAACCAGTGCAAAAGGCTCTAATCGTGGCTTTACCCATCAAAACCGTGTGTTTTTAAATAAAAAAGCAGAGCCAGGGCCCTGCTTTTTTATTCTGGGATGACGAATCACGATCTAGCTGACACGTTCAAAACTATCATCATTCTCGGCATCCTCTACCTCAATCTGGATAAAGGGAATCATATTGTGGGCCATACGGGCCTTGTTGCATTGTTCATCGGCAATTTGCACTTCTTTACACGAGGAACTGCGCAGCTGGTACATGCCACAACTGACCTGTTCACCTATGCTGCCTTCTAGCGCGATACAGCGTGGATTTTTTTGATTGGTTCCTGCCATGCATGAATAGACTGCTGTGACAGGTTCAGTATAATTTTCGGGCATTGGAATTCCCTCTGCCCAATAAAATGAAACCCGAAAATAGGCGCAACATGCGCCACAGCTTAAACATGCATCCTGTGCAGGAACTTGAGACAACATTTCTTATAAATTCTCGTCATCAAAAAAGTTTTTGGGGATAGAAAATATAAAAAATGTTGTTTTTTGACTCAAGAAAAATTTTGTATTTTCTTGAACTATTCAGGACAGGTAAATACGCTTTCGTCCATCAGGTCGGTGCCGCATTCCAAGGTTTCAATCCAGTCCAAAAATTGATGGATCTGCTCTTTGCCAATAAATGGCGTGCCATGCTGTGGCACAATCATTTCCACATCCATGCTACGAACCATTTGTACCCACAGACGGATCACTTTATTGCAACACATATAGCGTTGATGAAAGCCTTTCATCTTCGGAATATGCGCAGCAAAATTTTCCAGCGGTTTAGAGACATCATCTACCATGGATGCGCCCATATCACCAGAAAACAGAATTTTGGCAATCGGATCATAAAACTGGAAATTACCGACCGAATGCAGAAAATGTGCCGGAACGGCAACAATGCTCGATTCACCCAACGGAATCACCTGACCATGGTCAGGCAGCTCAACCAGACGATCCAGCCAGTTCCCTTTCATCCGGTCGCTCATGAAAGCCGAGCTCAAATGTGGCAAGAAACGTGCCCATAATTTTGATGCTACTATTTTGGCCTCGGTATAGACCAGCCAGCGTGGCATAGAAGTAATAATGTCGGGGTCCTGATGGGAGGCCATGACATAATCAAGATTGGTTAGACGGGTATATTTGTTCAGCTCCATGGTCAATGGAACATAGGTCAAGTCGCCCCCTGGATCAAGCACTGCAGCACGTTCATGATCCAAGATTAGAAACTGGTTTGCCTGTACACCTTCACCTTTCACTAAACTGGTAAAACTAATACATTTATGCGTACCATTATCAAATAGTACCTGTGATGTGGTGCGATCAAACGCCATACCCATTCCCCAAAATATCGTTTTTAAACTAAATTTTTAATTCCTCTCAACATATAGGGATTCATGGAAATTTACAACAAAATAACATCTGAATACTGGTAGATTTATCAGTAAATTGTGTGGTATTTCACAATAAAAAATCCCGACAAAAATGCCAGGATTTTTTTAATGCTATTCAAATTTAAAAGAAATAATGTTGTACCAGTGCCGCCACACCAATCACTAAAAACACAACTGCACCAATTTTATGAATCAGTGAAATCGGTAGTTTTTCTGCCAGTTTGTTACCAATAAAAACCGCAGGAGCATTGACCAGCATAATGCCCAGTGTAGTTCCCAATGTTACCCAGCCTATACTGTCAAAGCGCGCGGCAAGTGCGACGGTAGCAATCTGGGTTTTATCACCAATTTCTGCCAGAAAGAATAAAACAAACGTGGCACTAAAGACGCCATATTTTTGCCATTTATTAATGCTTTCAGTTTCATCATCCAGTTCATCTGGAATCAGCATCCAGGCCGCCATCCCAATAAATCCAAGAGAAACAATCCATAACAATACGGTCGGGCTCAGAACAGTGGTAATCCATTGACCCAGTACAGCGGAAACACCATGGTTGACCACGGTCGCCAGAAAAATTGCTATCAGAATTGGTACAGGTTTACGGAAACGCGCAGCCAGCAGCAAAGCCAGCAATTGAGTTTTGTCACCCATTTCAGACAAGGCAACAACAGCTAAAGAAATCAGGAAGGCTGAAAGCATGATGTATTTCTCTGGCTAGCATAATAAAACCTGTGACTCACCCCTCCTGCTAGCCAAATTGAGCAGAGTGGTAAATCAAAGGTCTTGCCAACAAAAAGAAAATCATGATCAAAAGATCATTTGGTTCTTTGCTATGATGACCATGTTCTGTGGAACAATTATGTTGACCATCACCTTTTTACATTGCGTAAAAAGCGGCTACTCCCCAATGAAGTGCATGCATTTTAAGCTGAAAGATAAAAATTTTCAAATGACTTTAAAAATATCATTTCAGGACAATGCTAAACATTGCGACTCATGGCAAAAATTGGATTAAAGATCATTTTAAGCGGCTGTGTTAACCATCTTATCCCTATCATAAGAATGAGTCTGCGTATGTCTCAATACCAAAGCTTTCATAAAAAAACCCTGCCGAAGCAGGGTTTTTTGTAGCCTAAACTGAAATTAGAGCAACAGACTACGGATATCCGCCAACAATTTGGTCAGCTTATGGGTAAAGCGTGCTGCATCTGCGCCATTAATCACACGGTGGTCATAAGACAATGACAATGGAAGCATCAGCTTAGGATCAAAACTTGTACCATTCCAGACCGGTTGCATGGTGGCTGGTGAAATACCCAAAATCGCCACCTGAGGCCAGTTCACCAATGGTGTGAATGCGGTACCGCCAATTGAACCCAGGCTGGTAATGGTAAAGTTCGCCCCTTGCAAGTCTTTCGGTGACAATTTCTTGTCACGTGCTTTCTTGCTCAGCTCACCCAGCTCAACTGCAATTTGCTTGATTGATTTTTGATCTGGATTACGCAGTACCGGCACAGTCAAACCATCTGGTGTTGCTACCGCGATGCCCATATGGATTTCATTACGCAGCAATACCGATTTTTGATCGTCTGCCAAATGGCCTGCAAAATACGGCTCTTCCTTCAACAGATGAGCGACTGCTTTGGCAATAAAAGCCAGAATCGTCAGGCTAATACCGTCTTGTTTAAACTTGGCTTTGAGTTCACCGCGCCATGCTTCAAGTTCGGTAATATCGGCCAGGTCAAACTGGGTCACCTGTGGAATGTAGTTATTCAATGACAATTGCGGCACAGATACCTGTTGCAGACGGGTCATGGCTTTTTCTTCAGTACCGCCAAAAGCACTAAAATCAGGAAGTTTAGGCAAACCAGAAACTTGTGCTACGGCCTGTGCTACCGGTGCAGCTTGAGGTGCAGTTAAGCGTGTTTTTACATAAGCAAAAACATCTTCTTTCATCAAGCGTGCATGTGGACCAGATGCTTTCACATCAGCCAACACCACGCCCAACTCACGCGCCAGCTTACGCACCGCAGGACCGGCATAGACTTTGGCATTGGCGGCATTCTGCTCTTTGCTCAGCTTATCAGGCGATTGAACGGGTGCTTGTTCTACAGATGTAGCCGCTTGTGGCGCTGCTACCGGAGCAGGTGCAGCTTTGGCTGGCTGAGCTACAGCAGCTGCTTGCCCTTTCGCTTCGATGCTTACCAGAGCCATGCCTTGTGAGACATTTTGCCCCATTTGTACGTGAATGGCTTTAATCACCCCTGCCGATGAGCTTGGTACTTCAACGGTCGCTTTATCGGACTCAACCACAATAATGCTTTGATCCGCCTCAACCGTGTCACCGACTTGAACTAAAATTTCCGCCACTACAGCTTTATCTACACCCAGATCAGGCACAGCAATTTCAACGTCTCCGCTTGGTGCAGAGGCTACAGGTGCCTGAACTGATGTTTCTGTTTTTGGCGCTTTTGTAGAAGATGCTGTTGTAGAAGCTGTACTTGGTGCATCTTCAGCAGCTGAAGATGCAGTTTTCACTTTGAGCAGAACCACACCTTCTTTGACTGTATCGCCTGCCCGAACTTCAACACTCTCAACCGTACCTGAAACAGTACTTGGCACTTCTACAGTGGCTTTATCAGATTCCACCACCACAATGCTTTGATCAACAGAGATTTCATCGCCTACCTGGACCAAAATTTCGCCGACCAGGGCTTTTTCTACCCCAATGTCAGGGACTTGCACTTCAACAATTGAAGAGCTGCCAGTCGGAGCCTTCGGTGCAGAAGCTGCTGGTTGATGGGATGCCAGTGCCTGCATAATTTCCTGATCAGGCAAAGATGTCGGGGTATTTTCCGAAGTCTTTTGTGAAGCATCTGCTTCCTGGGCTTCAGTTGCGCCAGTTGAACCGTCTTCAGCTTCCAGTTCAATCAGGACCGAACCTTCTGAAACCACATCGCCTGCTGCAACTGTAATGCTTTTCACAATCCCTGCCGAAGTGCTTGGCACTTCAACAGAGGCTTTATCCGATTCAAGTAGCACCAGGCTGTCATCTACCGCGACACTATCGCCCGCTTTGACCAAAATTTCAGCAACGGTGGCTTTATCAACTCCAATATCAGGTGTTTTGATTTGCATGCTTAGTTCTCCTCACCTGATTGTTCTTTATAGTCCGCAACCGCCTGAATTTCAGGGTGTGCTTGAGGTGCCCAAGCGACTGGACGATCAGTATCAAGTTCGAAGCTGGAGATGGCATCTTTCACCAAACGCGCATCAACTTCACCTTCATCAGCCAGTTTCTTCAAGGTTGCCACGACAATGTGCGCAGCATCGACACCGAAGTAACTACGCAAATTGCCACGGGTATCGGAACGGCCGTAACCATCGGTGCCCAAGGCTACGAATGGACGGTTGTCTGGAAGATAGGCACGGATCTGTTCACTGTATGCACGCATATGATCGGTTGCAGAAACCACAATACCGTCAGTATCACGCAATTGTTGTGACACCCAAGACTCCTTCGCTTCTTCAGTCAATGGATGCAGGCGGTTGTATTCTTCACAAGCCATGCCATCACGTGCCAGTTCGTTGAAGCTGGTGACACTCCATACGTTTGAGTGAATCTGGTATTCATCACGCAAGATTTTCGCTGCTTTAATCACTTCACGAAGAATCACACCGGAACCCATCAGCTGAACAGTGGCTTTATCATCCTGTTCAAGCAGATACATACCGCGCTTGATGCCTTCTTCCACACCTTGCGGCATTTCAGGATGCTCATAGTTTTCGTTCATGACAGTCAGGTAATAGAACACACGTTCCTGATTGACATACATGCGTTGCAAACCATCGTGTACGATCACCGCAAGTTCATAACCGAAACATGGGTCATAAGACACACAGTTTGGAATAGTGTTGGCCAGAATGTGCGAATGACCATCCTGATGTTGCAAGCCTTCACCGTTCAATGTGGTACGGCCCGCGGTTGCACCCAGCAAGAAACCTTGTGCCTGAGCGTCACCGGCTGCCCAGGCAATGTCGCCAATACGTTGGAAACCGAACATCGAGTAGTACATGTACATCGGAATCATTGGCAGGTTATTGGTTGAATAACTGGTCGCCAAGGCTGCCCATGCACTCATCGCACCGGCTTCATTAATCCCTTCCTGCAACATGTGACCATCTTTGGCTTCACGATAGTTCATCAGCTGTTCTTGGTCTTCAGGGGTATATTTCTGACCATGAGCAGCATAAATACCGAGCTGACGGAACATGCCTTCTAAACCAAAGGTACGGGCTTCATCCGGTACAATTGGCACAACGCGGTCTTTAATTGCTTTTTCTTTTAACAATGCCGAGATTAAACGCACCATCACCATCGTCGTTGATTGCTGCTTGCCATTTGAACCTTTTAATACGGCATCAAAGACAGACAGATCAGGAATCGCCAATGATTCACTTTCTTTACGACGCGCTGGTAAATAACCGCCCAACGCTTCACGACGTGCCTTCATATATTTAATTTCAGGCGAGTTCTCACTTGGACGGTAGAACGGAACTTCTTCAAGCTGTTCATCGGTAAATGGCAGGTTGAAACGGTTACGTACATACTTTAATGATTCAAGCTGCATTTTCTTGATTTGATGCGTTTTGTTGACCGCTTCAATTTCTTCGGACAGACCATAACCCTTAACCGTTTTTGCCAGAATGACGGTCGGCTGACCATTGGCCTGGGTTGCCGCGGCATAGGCTGCAAACACTTTGTACGGGTCATGTCCACCGCGGTTCAGGTTATCAATATCTTCATCGCTTAGGTTTTTCACCAGCTCTTCAGCTTCAGGATATTTGCCAAAGAAGTGTGCACGGGTATACGCCCCACCTTTCACCTGATAACGCTGGTAATCCCCATCCACAGCCTCTTCCATCACGGCTTTTAAAGCACCGGATTCATCTTTGGCAAGCAGCGGATCCCAATGACGTCCCCACACCACTTTAATCACGCGCCAGCCGGCACCACGGAACAAGGATTCCAGTTCCTGAATGATTTTACCATTACCGCGAACAGGACCGTCCAGACGTTGCAGGTTACAGTTCACCACCCAAATCAGGTTGTCCAGCTTTTCACGACCGGCAAGAGAAATTGCACCCAGGCTTTCCGGTTCATCCATTTCACCATCGCCGAGGTAAGCCCAAACCTTACGGTCTTCTTCTTTAATCAGGCTACGGTTCATCAGGTATTTCTGAATATGCGCCTGGTAGATCGACATGATCGGACCCAGACCCATGGATACGGTCGGGAACTGCCAATAATCCGGCATCAAATATGGATGCGGATAACTTGGCAAACCATTGCCACCCACTTCACGGCGGAAATTGTTCAGTTGATCTTCAGTCAAACGGCCTTCCAAGAATGAACGTGCATAAATCCCTGGCGCACAGTGACCTTGATAATAGATCATGTCGCCACCAAAATGGTCGCTATTGGCGCGGAAGAAGTGGTTAAAACCAACATCGTATAAGGTTGCAGAAGATGCAAAGCTGGCCAAGTGACCACCCAGGTCGTCACCGGTTTTATTGGCACGTAACACCATTGCCAATGCATTCCAGCGAATCAGGGCACGGATACGGCGCTCCATATCCTGGTCGCCTGGCATAGCCGGGGTTTCTTCAACTGAAATGGTATTAAGATAAGGAGTATTTAGACGCTGAATAGGAACATGCTTGGCAATCGCGCGCTGATAGAGCTTTTCTAACAAAAATGCAGCACGCTCTGTACCCATATGCTGTAAAACCGAGTCAAATGCATCTTGCCATTCTTGGGTTTCTTGCGCGTCGGTATCACCATAAAACGCCATATTTCACCTATTCCTTGAGCTTATTTATAGTCTCTATATGTACCATACTTTAGAGGGCATCAGTTATCGCTACAGCTGAATACGGAATACCACTATTATTTAGATAATAAATACTCGTTGACCATTCTTTACGCAATAAAACAAAAAACCGCCAATAAAGGCGGTTTTTTATACAATAACTATTCTCTTGAATGATACTATTATATTCGAAAGCTCTAAAGGTCCTAGAGTTACTCTTTAACGAATATACAAATCTGTATTTATCAACTTATGGCAACATTGCTAAATAAGTTGATGGATTTTTGCGTTGTCCATCTTTCACGACTTCATAATGCAAATGTGGACCGGTACAACGACCCGTGCAACCCACATTGGCAATATGTTCACCAGCTTCTACGCGATCACCAACACGGGCAATCAAACGTGATGCATGTGCATAACGGGTCAAATAACCGTTGCCATGATTAATTTCTACGTATTGACCATAACCTGTACCCCAACCTGATTTGGTCACTACACCCGGGCCAGTGGCATAAATAGGTGTACCGCTTGGTGCAGACAAATCCAGACCGGAGTGATTTTCAGCGCGACCGCCCATGGTACGGCCACCAAAGTTGGAACTCACACGTTTCATGTCTGGAAGAGGATGAGACACCAACCAGGAGTAAGCACTACCAGAATAAGTTTTTGAGCTGGTTGAACGATATTTTTTCGCTAAAGATTCATTGTTTAATTCAATTGTTTTTTCACGCAATTGAACATTCATTCTGGTTTCAGCAGGAAGATCAATATCGTTTGATTCTGCATAAGAACCTTGCGCCAAAGTACGGGTCAATTGTTCAATACGATCTTCCGATGCATTGTTAGAGCTAGGATTTAATTCAACTAAATCTGCAAAAGCCACAGATGCGGCAGAAGCTGCCAATGAAAACGCTAATAAAATACGTCGCGTATGCATAAAAAAACCTCTTTTAACTGTTCTTAGTCAATGTCCTTGCGTGATCTCTTCCTTGATATCCACTAAAAGAAGTGCGTAAGATTAAGACACAAGTATGTAGGAACAATGTATGTCGGAACCAGTTAACATCTTTCAACAAACAAGAAAACACTTAAAAACAGGAAACTTTACGTTTCTCTCTACACAAGTTGCTGCATGGCAGAAACTTACAAAACTCATTCAACCGATATTGCCCCAACCGGAGCAATGGCAAGTTGTTTGTTATGAACATGGCATTTTGACGATTACGGGTGCAAATCAAGCCATGATTAGCCAGCTTGCCTATCTTCAAAAGCAATATATCTCACAATTGTTACAATTACCTGAATTTAAAGACTTACAAAAATTGCAAGTACGATTAAGAATTCAGACGCAACCCCCTTTAAAACCCCAATCTCTGTCCCGATCCCTTAGTCCAGATACTCAAGACTTACTGCGTGGTGCTGCCGACTTTGTAAGCGACCCTAAGCTTAGCCAAGCTATGCTACGTTTGGCAAGAAATAAAAAGTAACCAATACAGGCATATCTTTGAATTAAGAAAAAAAACATGTGAACTGCTTAACAATTCATTTTGTTATACTATAACGTGTGCATTAAAAGACAATAACTTATGTCACACTTACATAAGAAATTGGGCATTGATTAATGTCATCAAATGTTACAATTTCGTAATTACTTGGATCACTTTTAACATTGCGTAATAATTGATTATTTAAGGCATGTCCGGACTTATACCCATCAAATTTGGCAATAATCTGGTGGCCTAAGAGATATAAATCCCCGACTGCATCCAGAATTTTGTGACGGACAAATTCATCTGAGAAGCGAAGCCCTTCTTCATTGACCACACCAGTTTCATCTACCCCAATGGCATTGTCCAGACTCGCCCCCAAGGCCAAATTATTGGCTTTTAGATAATCCAGATCTTTCATAAAACCAAAAGTACGTGCTCCACTGACTTCATAGACAAAAGTTTCGGTAGAAAAGTCGATGGTTGCTGACTGATATTCTTTTTTAAATGCAGGATGATCAAAATCAATGGTAAAGTTGAGCTGGAAGCCATCATGAGGATGAAATACTGCACGCTTATCATCAATGAATGCTTCAACATGTTTTAAAATTTTTATAAATTTTTTCGGTGCATCCTGTTCTTGTAGTCCGCCTTGCATCAGCAGGTAAATAAATGGACCAGCACTACCGTCCATAATCGGAACTTCTGAAGCCGAAACTTCAATAATCAGGTTATCAATCCCCAGTCCTGCAATGGCACTCATGACATGCTCAATGGTCCCGACTTTGGCATTTTCCTGAACCAAGTTTGAACACATAAATGCTTCTTGAATCAGCATGGCGTCTGCAGGAATGTCCACCTGCGGATCTAAATCGATACGTCGAAATACAATACCCCCATCCACATGGTGCGGCACAAAGTTAATTAAGACTTTTTGCCCACTATGAAGACCAATACCGCTCGCTTTCACGACACGCTGTAGGGTACGTTGTTTCAACATGTTTTTCTATCATCTGCTCATCAAACCGCTATACGTTAGCATATTTAGCCATTGATAAAAAATAAAAAGGTAGTCTTGCGACTACCTTTTCTGTTGAATTTATGCATTCTGCATAAATTTACCATTATTTACGTTGCTGATTTTTCAAGTAATCCTGAATACTCATTGGCGTTGGACGGGCTGAACCGACTGCTGGAGCAGGTGCCGTTCCTGCCTCATTTTGCTGACGTTGAATGGCTGGCACATCATCATCTTCAACAACAGCCTGAGCCGTATGATTGACTGGACGTGTTGCAGACTGTACTGATGGACGTTTTACCGTATCTGCAGAGTCCGCTGAATTACGGGTTAAGCCAGTTGCAATTACAGTGACACTGATTTCATCACGCGCATCTGGATCAAAGACCGTACCGTAGAACACCTGACCTTCATCCAGATCGACAATCTGGTTGACGACATCGGTAATTTCTTCAATTTCACCGAAGGTCACATCATCACCACCGGTGACGTTAATTAAAATGCCTTTGGCATTCATAATAGTCACGTTATCCAGTAGTGGGCTGCGAATAGCCTGTTCAGCCGCCTGACGGGCACGTGTTTCACCACGACCTGAACCCACACCCATCATCGCATAACCGCGCGTACTCATGGCAGTTTTCAAATCGGCGAAGTCAAGGTTGATATGACCGGGACGAACCACCAGATCAAAGATACTGCGCACTGCGTTCAGCAATACATCATCTGCCTTTTTATAAGCATCTTTCATGGAAATGTCACGGAAGACTTTAAGCAAACGCTGGTTAGGAATAATAATTAATGAATCGACATGTGCTTCCAGAGCTTCAATGCCTTTTTCTGCCGACTGTTGACGACGCTTACCTTCAAAGTTAAACGGAGTCGTCACCACACCCACAGTTAAAATGCCCATTTCTTTGGCAATTTCAGCAACAACTGGCGCAGCACCCGTACCTGTACCACCACCCATACCGGCAGTGACAAATACCATGTCGGTACCCTCCAGATGCTGGCGAATCAGCTCACGGCTTTCTTCAGCAGCGGTTTGGCCCACTTGAGGATTTGCACCGGCACCCAGACCACGCGTGCTTTGTTCACCTAACTGGATTTTGAATTGCGCATTCATACGGTCTAAAGCTTGTTTGTCGGTATTGGCACAAACAAATTTTACACCCTGAATGTCGGATTCAAGCATATGTTGCACGGCATTACCACCAGCACCACCAACACCAAATACAGTGAAACGGGCTTGACCGTTGCTATCGTTTTGATCATCTTCTAAAAATTCAAATGAGGCCATGACCTTTGGATTTCCTAATTCGTAATTGGCAGTCACTTAAGCCCGTATACTGCCTTGATCTTAATAAAAATTGAGTTTAGGATGCTGTCCAACCACACGCTTGTCAAGTGCAAGCCGTTAGACGAACAACTTCCTTACAATATTCCCAATAAATTTCACTTAAAATATCGATTTTAACTGATTGTTTAACGCTGACCATGCCCGACCGACCCGCTTAAATAGAGTCAGTTTTTCAGGATCTGTCGCTTCTACAATAGTATCTTGCGTATCACTTTGGCTAAACATCAACAAGCCGGCAGCAGTGGCATACTGTGAACGGCGCAAAGCCGCCTGATTCTGTTCATCAGCATGTACTTGTACTGGTGGATTGCCTAAATGCGCTGACACCCCCAACATATGACGTGCCAAATTCACCATACCTTCAATTTGACTAGCATCACCCGTCAGAACTACACCATGATACAGACCATGAATTGCCCCATTCTGCTTTAATTCTTGATGAACCTGGGTCAGAATTTCTTCATAACGCGCAATAATGATTTCTGCCAATTCAATACGGCTAATGGTCTGTGGACCATCAATGCCCTGAAATTGAATCATATGGTCAGGTTTAACCACTTTCAGGTCAACACAGCCATACAACAATTTCAGCCGTTCAGCTTCTTCAGTGGTGGTTTGCAATACCGCAGCAATATCACGGGTGACATGCTCTCCCCCACGCTGCAAAGTATGCGTCAATGCCAGACGACCATCCAGATAAACGGCAATATTGGTGGTACCGGCACCGATATCGACCAAACATACCCCATATTCTTTTTCATCTTTCAGCAAACTGGCTTCAGCTGTTGCCAAACAGGAAACCACCATTTTCTCCACGCCAATATTAGCCCCTTTCAATGCACGATCCAGATTTTGCATGGTGCTGATCGGCAACATCATCAGCTGGTAATGCCCGATCATGCTATGTGCAGACATGCGAATCGGATTTTGCACCCATTCAGCAGAATCATCCAGTTCAAAACCTAAAGGTACCGCACTCACCAGATAATGGTCTGAAGTTAAATGGCTGGCTTTGGCCAATTCGAGTGCACGAACCACTTCGCTTGTTGTAATTGTGTGGTCGCCATTTTCAATCGGAGTACGGCCTGAGGCATAAAAGCTTTTTAATTCTGCACTTGGAATGGAAACCCAAGCAGAATGCACCCGGCATTCAGCCATATCTTCTGCTTCTTGTACGGCATTTTTAATTGCAGTGATGACCTTATCGAGACTTACAATTTTCCCTTTATTCATGCCTCGGTTACGAGCTGTTGCCATCCCAATCACTTGGATATTGTCTGGCGCATGTACCTTACCAATCAAAACTGAAACTTTGTGTGTCCCAATGTCAATCGCAACAACCGAGGGAACAGCTTCATTCATTATCTACTACTACCATTACGTGTTTAGTTAATTTATGGCCTTAAGCCTCTATTTTATATAAAGCCGCTCAATTATGGCTTTACCGTTCTTGTATCTGCAATGCTTGTGTCATCAATCGTTACAACAAAATGACCATTTACAATATTCGGGGGTGCTGCATTCTTCCATTGTATGGCCAATCCGTTTCTATAACGCAAGTCTACTGATGAAATTTTAGCCCAAACCGGTTTTAGATCACTTTGTGCCAGATGACTTAAGCGTTGAAGTTTACCCATGGTCTGATCCTGATCGACAATAATGCGCAAACCCGAATCAAACTGCATGAACCAGGTCATACGTTCTGTTAAATATAATTCTTTTAAACGAATGTTGACCGGCAGGAACAACTGGTTAATTTCATTGTAGCGACGCATCATCATTTTTGACTGAGAAGCGGGACCATGCAGTAAAGGTAATTTCTGGTTATTCTGCGGCACCACTTCTGCAAAAATATCACCACTGTCACTCAATAGCCGTCCGGTTCCCCAACGGGCAATGGCATGATGCGGCATGACGCGTACACGAATTGAATTTGGCCATGCACGTGAGACTACCACGCGATCCACCCAAGACAACTCTAAAGCCTGATCGCGGATTTGTTCCAGATCAGAGGTAAAATAATTTTCTGTCACCTTGGGTGCAACATGAGTCATGACCTGGCGATTTTCAGCCTCTGAGCGGGTACCCACCACACTCAGTTTAGCCACTTGGGCATCCGTCATGACACCATACAGACCATAAATCCCCACTGCCAATACGGCAAGTGCAACCAGCAACAATAACCAGCCACCCAAATTCGCAAGCTTTTCCTTGGGTGTAGGTGGCTTCTCATGAATAGAGGTAATTGCTGCTCGTTTACGACGCATTGAAGCAGGGAGTTGAGCCATAGTCTAGTGAGCCGCAGCCGTTAAAGTCTGTTCTAAAATCGCCACACATAACTCATCAAAACTATAGCCTACAGCTTTTGCCGCCTTTGGTACTAGAGAATGACTGGTCATGCCCGGAACAGTATTCACTTCCAGTAACCAGAAGTTGCCCTGTTCATCCTGCATGGCATCAATACGGCCCCAACCACTTGCACCTACGGCCTGGAAGGCACGTAAACACAAAGCTTGCAGACGTTTTTCTTCTTCTTCGGTTAAACCACACGGAATGCCGTACTGCACGTCATTACGGTTATATTTAGCTTCATAGTCATAGAATGCCACATCTTTTGGCGGTTCCAGACGAATAATCGGCAAAGCCTGGCCATTTAAAATCACAATGGTAAATTCGCGGCCGGTAATCCATTTTTCTGCCATCACCACGGCATCGTGTTCAGTGGCTTTAGCAATCGCATCGGCAAAGTCTTCCTTACGTTCAACTTTACTCATACCAATACTTGAACCTTCATGTACCGGTTTGATAATAAACGGCAGACCAATGCTGTCCACTATGGCATCCAGATCAGAATCTTTGGTCACAATGCGATAGGGTGCCGTTGGCAGTTCCGAACCTTGCCAGACCTGCTTGGTCTTCACCTTGTCCATACCAATCGCAGAACCTTGCACACCGGTACCGGTATAAGGAATATTCAACCATTCCAATGTACCTTGGATTTGACCGTCTTCACCACCGCGACCATGCAAGACAATAAAAGCACGGTCATAGTTCACTAATTCAGTTACACTACGCTCTTGCGGGTCAAAAGCTTCGGCATTCACGCCCGAACGCACCAATGCTTCAAGCACAGCTTTACCACTATCTAGAGAAACCTCGCGCTCAGCTGATTTACCACCAAGCAATACGGCAACTTTACCGAATTTTGAAGCATTTGCCACGTTTATATCCTTAAACTTTATAACTGAACAATCACACTCAAAAACACACAAAGTGATTATTTTAAATACAACTTATTTTGTGCAAGCTCAACCGAGATCGCACCCACATTACCTGCGCCTTGCGTTAATAACAAGTCATTTGGCTGCAACACTTTTTGCATCACATTTTGTAAATTGCCATCTACAGGATCAATCAAAATCGGTTCAACCTCACCGCGCAAACGGATACTGCGCGCCAGACTGCGACTATCTGCCCCGACAATCGGCTTCTCGCCTGCAGGATACACTTCCAGCAATAACAATTGGTCAACTTGTGACAATACATCGACGAAGTCATCAAAGCAGTCGCGGGTACGGGTAAAGCGATGCGGCTGGAACATCATCACTAGGCGGCGGTCTGGATGACTTTGACGCGCAGCCTTAATGGTAGCTTCGACTTCTTTAGGATGGTGACCATAGTCATCCACCAGTTTCACATTGCCACCTTCAATTTCAAATTCACCTTGAACCTGGAAGCGACGACCTACACCGCTAAAACCTTCTAATGCACGGCAGATCGCGCCATCAGAAACGCCTTCATCCGTAGCGATACCTATTGCTGCCAAGGCATTAAGCACATTATGCAGACCCGGCTGGTTCACCGTCACACGAAGCGGTTCACGATTTTTACGCAGCACGGTAAAGTGAGTACGCATACCGTCCTGATCGACATCGACAGCACGGATGTCATTGTCTTCATTAAAACCATAAGTCAACACTGGACGGCCAATACGCGGCATGATTTCACGGATGTTGGCATCATCACCACACACCACAGCCAGGCCGTAGAATGGAAGTTTTTGCAGGAACTGGACAAAAGTATCTTTCAACACATCAAAGCTACCGCCATAGGTATCCATATGATCCGCATCGATGTTGGTCACAATGGTGGCCATAGGCTGCAAGTGCAGGAATGATGCATCTGACTCATCTGCTTCAGCCACGATATAACGGCTGGCACCCAGTGCCGCATTGACACCGGTACGGTTCAGCAAACCACCAATCACATACGTTGGATCAAGATTTTCTTCTGCCAGCATACAAGTCACCAAACTTGTCGTGGTGGTTTTACCATGCGTACCAGCAACAGCAATACCGTGACGGTAACGCATCAGCTCACCAAGCATCTCTGCACGGCGAACCACTGGAATACGACTCTCAATCGCTGCCTTGATTTCCGGATTTTCCGGATCAATCGCCGTTGAAACAACCAGTACATTGGCATCTTTAATATTGTCAGCCGCATGGCCGATATAAACATTGATACCGTTTTCTTCGAGCTGAGCCGTGGTTTTTGAGGCCTTAATATCAGAACCAGACACTCGATAGCCCTGGTTTTTCAATACTTCTGCAATGCCACACATCCCTGCACCACCGATTCCGACAAAATGAATGTGTTTGATACGGCGCATTTCAGGCACTTTGATTAACTTTTTTGCTTGATCAGCAGGAGTAGATGGAGACATATATTACTCTAATTTTACAATTCTTGAATTAAACGAACCACGTGTTGGGTTGCATCTGGTTGAGCCTGTTGACGTGCCTTGACTGCCATTTCAGACAACAATTGGCGATTCATCAACGGGACTAAAAGTTCTTTTAAACTGTCCGGGGTTAAAGTGGCTTGCGGGCAAATTTTTGCCGCACCAGTTTTGGCTAAAAATTTGGCATTCGCCGTCTGGTGATCATCGACCGCACTTGGTAACGGCACAAAAACAGCTGCCACACCTGCCGTTGCAATTTCTGTCACGGTTAAAGCACCGGCCCGGCAAATAATCAGATCGGCATCAGCATAGGCTTTAGCCATATCTTCAATAAAGGGCTGGACTTCCACCTGCAACGATGCCGGCTTATCAGCATAACGGGCACGGGTTGTCTCGGCATGGTTTTGACCACATTGATGATACACATTCAATGGTACGTTTAGCTGCTTTAACGCTTCCGGTACACGCTCATTCAATGCCTGCGCACCAAGTGAGCCACCGACAATCAGTACACGTAGCGGCAAACCAGCTTTTTCACGTTCCTGGTAACGCCAGGATGGACTTAAAATTTCAGTAATTTCTTTACGGACCGGATTGCCTGTAGTCACAATTTTTGCACTTTCAGCAAAAGTACCGGGAAATGCCTGACACACTTTTTTGGCAATACGTGATAACTGGGTATTGGTAAAACCTGCAATGGCGTTTTGCTCGTGAATAATCACGGGAATGCCCAAGGCACGGGCAGCCAAACCACCAGGACCAGCCACATAACCGCCAAAACCGGCTACGGCATCGACTTTCAGCTGTTTCATATAGCGCATGGCGCTTAAGGTAGCTTTTAAAATTTTAAACGGTGCCAATAACTTACGCACAGCACCATTACCACGTACACCCTGAATATCAATCTGGTAAATTGGAATATTGTGATTTTTTAATAAGCGGTTTTCCATGCCTGTCGGCGTTGCCAACCAGGACACTTGAATTCCTTGCTGCTGTAATTCTTTGGCAACAGCAAGTGCTGGAAAAACATGCCCACCGGTTCCGGCAGCCATCATCATCACATGTTTCGGCTTTGTTTGCGTTGCTTCGGTCACAGTCTAATTCTTCAATTCTAAAATAGGAATAACGAAATTTGATTTTAAGCTAACAATTGTAATCACAAACGCATAACCGTGAAAGGTTATTTACTTTTTTTCAACATGCGTTTCATTGTTTTTTTCTTCAGATTTTAAAGTTTAAACTAGTTTTATTGATAATCGAGCAAAATATATATTTTTTAAGCAATTTTATGACCCGTCTTTTGAACAATGCATAAATTCCAGTCCCTTTGTATCCCAAAATAAAAAGCAAGAAAAGGAACGGATCAAACAGAATAAAAAAGAGCTCCTATTTTAGGAACTCTTTTTTATAAACATCAGACTTATGCTTTTACTTTTAAACCTGTTTCCAGAACAGCAAATAAATCGTCGGCAATAGATGTACCAAACTGTGCATCAATCTCACGAATACAGGTTGGACTAGTAACATTGATTTCTGTCACATAATTGCCAATTACATCTAATCCCACAAAAATCAGGCCTTTTTCTCTGAGATAAGGGCCTACTTTTGCCGCAATCGCTTTATCATTTTCAGTTAAGGGACGGGCTTGACCCAGACCACCGGCTGCCAGGTTGCCGCGCACTTCACCATTTTGCGGAATACGGGCTAAACAGTAAGGTATAGGCTCACCATTTACCATCAGGATGCGCTTATCACCCTCAACAATTTCCGGAATATAACGCTGCGCCATAATCGGCCGGGTACCGTTATTGGTCAGCATTTCAATGGTCGATCCAATATTGATGCCATCTTGATACAAACGGAAAATGCCTGTACCACCCATCCCGTCCAGTGGTTTTACAATCACATCCACCTGTTCTTTTAGAAACTCGCGGATTAGCCCTTCATTTGAGGTCACCAGAGTCGGAACCTGAAGTTCAGGGAACTGGGTGGCGAATAATTTTTCGTTGCAGTCACGCAGGCTTTGCGGCTTGTTAATAATCCACGCCCCTTCACGCTCAGCCTGTTCCAGAATATACGTAGTATAAACAAAATTCATGTCAAAAGGTGGGTCTTTACGCATCAACACCACGTCATAAGCTGCAATCGATTCTTTTTTCTTTTCACCCAATTCATAATAATGGTTATAGTCTTCAAACACTTTCAGGGGTGAAATCAAACCGAAGGCTTTACCTTGATCGATATATAAATCTTGCTGTAATGCATAACCCAACTCATGCCCACGACGGCTGGCAGCCCACAGCATGGCCATAGAAGAATCTTTTTTCAGGTTTACATTTTCGATGGGATCCATCACAACAAGTACGCGCATATCGATCTGCTCATGTATTTTTAACTTGAGAAAAGTATAACGGAGTTTAATCTTTCTTTTTTCTCAATTTTAATAAAGCTTGTATCGAATCATTTGAAAGCGGCAAGGAGTACCTCATGCAACAAGCGATTCTTGGATTTCATTTAGATGAAGAAAACCATTGGGTTGCAGACCTGGCCTGTGGCCATACCCAGCATGTTCGACATAATCCGCCTTGGCAAAACCGCCCATGGGTGATAACTGAACAAGGTCGAAAAGAGAAACTAGGAATAATGTTGGAGTGTAGGAAATGTGAAGAACCAATTTAATTATAAATCCATAAAGGATAAATAATAAAATACTTATGCAGAATATAATATTCTATCTTATTTACCCCATCTTAAAAAATAATTTTATTTTAACCTTATGAAATTTAAAACTGCTTAAATAATAAAGTACAGATAATTTAAATCAAAATATTTAAAAAATAAAATTTTCATCAATCATATTCACCCCAACCAGTTTAATTTTTATTTAACAAAAAATTTACCTTATTAACCTTAAAGAATATAACCTTTCATAATTTTATTAAAATTATAACGATTAACTTATTTCTAATATAAAAAAAATCCTCTTTATTCTCACAATAAAAAATCATGAGCAATTTATTTAAATAGCTATGCACTTTAATTTATTTTAAGGGGCAAGATTTTTAAAAATATGTTTCAGGTTATCCAGCATTTTTTCAATTTGTAGCGGTGTTAAGCCATCAAAAGATTGTTCTAATACGACCAGGCTGAGATCATTAATTTTTTGAATCATTTGTTGTCCTTTATCTGTTAATAATACTCGCGTAATTCGAGCATCATCTTCACAACAATAAGTATTTACTAATCCTTCTTCTTTTAAGCGATAGACCACTTTGGTGGTGGTCGACATTTTAGAAATCAACATTTCCGACAGATCAGATACGCTAGCCTTATTTTTGGATTGTAATGCCAGCAAGATACGACGGCGCGAATTATCTAAACCATATTTCTTTAATGCATGATCAACATTTTGTATATATTGAGCATGTACTTGAGTAATCCAGTGATACAGAGAATTTTCTAAATTAAAATCTGCAGATCCAGATAAAAATTTATTGTACTTTTTTGCCATAATCTCACCTTTTTAATATATTAAGACCATTAAAATTATTTTAAAGACGCATTGTATTTTAGCTTCTTTAGTTTTAGGTTACACTTTTATCCATTTAATATCTGGTATTAAGATTTTCTACTCACTCTCAGTTAATATTAACTCTCTAATTCTTTTTCGCTTCTGTGAGCCTCTTTTTTATAAAAAGAATTAGAGAGCCAAAGTTTAAATGAAGATCCCTTTTATATTTATCTATTGTTATTATGCAAGCCGATTAAATCATTTTAATGGTTAAATGATCTATCACAAAAATACCATTTTATTTCTGAAAATGTGTAAAAATTTGACAAAGTTTACAGTAATTTATTTTGGAAAAATCCTCCATTTTTTGCACTTTTATTATCAAAAAATAAGTTATAATTTAATTTATAGTCTTTTTATATTTATTAATAAAAATAAAATACTGTTTAATTTAGCATTTTTATCTATAAAAATTTTATACCTTTAGGGTATAAAATCACAGTACCTTATAAAATAGAATGAAAAATAATCTATTTTTACTAACTTACAATATGCATTTTGTATAATTTATTAACTAATCATGAATTTATTAGATATTTTTATACAGAATAAATTTAAAGTGGAATTTTACTCTGAAAAATCGGGTTTTCTTTGTCGCAAAATTTTAAGAGCTATCCGTATACGGAGCCTGAGCAAAAGGGGTAAGTCTCTCTTAAATCTTCTAGTCTTAGCCCTAAATAAATACCGGTTTAGAGGGTATAGATTAAAACGGTGCTCAACTTCAATAGCATGTATTGGCGTCTTCTTTCAACCTAAAAACAAACAAAAGATGAATATGACTAGAGCTTTGTTTAAAGCCTGAGTACTTTTTTAGTCGATTTTTTTAAGTTATCTCTTATTTTCTTAAAATGACAAAAAAGGAAGCACATGGCCACTGCTGTCCCATAGTTTGCTTTAAATAAAAAAACCTGAGTCCTAACAGTTAAAATATGAGTGCAAACAAACACTTTAACGACCAGGATTCAGGTTTTGTCACATCAGAATACCGTATTTCATGAG